>NZ_VOZA01000030.1:0-36776 GCF_013420015.1 Acinetobacter sp. YH12039
TCGCAAGAGATGCGATGGATGTCTGATGATTTGTAGTCATAAATTTAAGTCCCCACTTGTTTCTAAGTGGGGACTAAATTAAGGCTTATAGGATGAATTCAGAAGGTGTGTTCAGCGGACGCTTACTGACCAACCGCACACAAAGCGATACAGAGTAAAGTGAATTGTAATTTCATATTAAATAAGTGAGCTTAAATTGTTTGATTCATAGAGATCGTTTCATTTTAGATTCACCCAAGACAATTGTAAATAATTCTTATTATCGTTTATTTTAAGTGCATAAAAAATCCCCCATTTTGGAGGATTATTTTATCAAGCTGCTTTGACTGGCACACCACTATGAAAGCGGAATAAATCATCTGGGCTGCTAATCAAATTTTTTTCAACTTCACGAATATGCTCAATACGCATCTGAATATCTTCTTTCGGGTTCTTTAGCTTATTGGTCGTCGCCACATCCATGGCCAATGCTAAATAGTCCTCATAATGGCGTGATTCAGACTTTAGCAAATAGCGGTAGTAACGCCCCAACTCTTCATCTACATGTGGTGCAAGCGCATAGAAACGCTCGCATGAACGTGCTTCAACGAATGCGCCAATCACCAAGATATCAATTAACGCTTCTGGCTCATAAGTCCGTACTTCTTTGCGTAGACCACCTGCATACCGACCAGCACTGATTGCAGTCCATTCCTGACCACGTTTTGCCATCAGTTCCAGCACTTGCTCATAGTGCAGCATTTCTTCACGTACTAGCTGTGCCAGTTTGATTTGTAAATCCGAGAAAAAACTATAACGAAACATCAAATTCATTGCTGTACTTGCTGCTTTCTTTTCACAATTGGCATGATCCTGCATCAGGATATCCAAATTATTTAAAGCTTCATCTAGCCATGCTTTTGGTGTTTCACACCCCAAGAAGCCAATGACTGGCTTCATTAGGGTATCATAATCAATATTTGACATATACTTTACTTAAAAATTAACGTGCGGCTTTAATCGCAGCTTTCATTTGTTTTACAGACTGTGCCAATCCAATAAACACTGCATCAGCAATAATCGAGTGACCAATATTTAGTTCATGAATTTGCGCAATGCGCGCAATCGGAGTGACATTGTCAAGATTTAAGCCATGGCCAGCGTTCACAATCAAACCTTTAGATGCGGCATATTCAGCACCTTGAATAATACGTTCCAGCTCTGCCTTCTGCGCTTCAGGTGTTTCAGCATCTGCATATGCACCTGTATGCAACTCAATCGTAGGCGCACCACAGGCAATCGCTGCATCAATTTGAGCAAAGTCAGCATCAATAAATAATGAAACTTCGCAACCAATCGCTGCAAGTGCTTGAGTCGCATTTTTTACATCTTCAAAATGCCCAACAACATCTAAACCACCCTCAGTCGTCACTTCTTCACGCTTTTCAGGAACAAAGCATACATGATGCGGCTGAATCTCTTTAGCAAATTCAACCATTTCATTGGTCACTGCCATTTCAAGATTCATATGGGTTTTTAATACAGAACGCATACGACGCACATCATCATCTTTAATATGGCGACGATCTTCACGTAAATGCAGCGTAATCCCTTCCGCCCCCGCTTGCTCACAAATAATTGCGGCATTCACAGGATCTGGATAAGTTGTCCCACGTGCATTTCGTAGTGTTGCCACATGGTCAATATTTACACCAAGCAAAGCTGCCATAATTCTTTCCTAATGACGTTGAGTTTGAGAATTCTGTATCCACAATTGACGACTTTTTAATGGACGATCGCCAAGCAAGGAAGTAATCATTTGTCGGTACAACTTAGACAGTAATTGTAACTGTTCAGGATTAAATTCCCCACCTTTTTCATAATCACACATACTTAAAATATGTTGACCTGACAATGTTGCGCGTGAGGCTTTAATGACAGGTTGAAAACCTTCGTTTAAATGAAATTGATAATTTTCATGAGGCTGAATTTGCTGTTGATTTGCATCAGTTGAAAAATCCAACGCAAAACCCAACTCTTCAAGCAGCACATGCTCAAATTGTCTAAGGATTTGCCGTAAGAATAGATCTGGGTGGGCCTGGACAGACATGCATTGAAGTTTTTCCAAGGTGTGTGCATATTGAGCAAATGTCTCAGGCATCTCAACCTCTAAGGGACATAATCTCAATAAGACTTCATTCAGATAAAACCCTGAAAAAAAAGCATCACCAAAAAAGAAAATCGGTTGATTTACAATTTCGAGTTTACTAAAGTTTTTAAGTTCGGACTTACCAGATGCTTGCAAGCAAATTGGTTGATACTGGGGAGGTGGCGTTTGCCTGAGAATACCATCAATTCGACCATGCTCCTGAGTAAACAAGTGCACAATATGACTTTTTTCACGATATTTACGATGGTGAATTAAATAACCATGCAGTATCTCATTACGCATGATTTGAAATATTAATCCTTGTCTTTCTTTTTCTTGTCGTCTTCATCTTCATCCCCATCTGGAATGACTGCACCCACAACTGCAGCAGTACCTTTAACCACGCCTTTTGTGGTTTTATAAGCCACTTTGACAGGAACAGTAACGATTTTATGAATACACCCTTGTAGAAACAAAACACATGCCACTACAGCTAATACTTTCATCATTACTCTTCCCTCAAAGTTTGTTATTTAACGATTAGATATCGCTATAACCCAAGCTTTTCAACGCACGTTCATCATCAGACCAACCGCCTTTGACTTTCACCCAAAGCGTCAACATGATCTTTTGCTCGAACATTTTTTCCATATCCACACGTGCATCCATACCGATTTTTTTCAGTTTGGCACCTTTCTCACCAATCACAATAGCTTTCTGACCAGAGCGATCGACAAAAATCGTCGCATCAATATAGGTACACGCCGCTTTAGGACGACCTGTTTTTGGATTTACCGTTGCTTCTTCTGTTTTAAACGACTCAATTTGAACCGTTAAATCATAAGGCAGCTCTTCACCCAATTGACGCATGATTTTTTCACGGATAATTTCAGACGCAAGGAAACGCTCTGAACGATCGGTCAATTGCTCAAGTGAATACAGTGGTGGTTGGAACGGCAGATATTTCTCAATCGTGCTGCGCAAATGATCTAAATTTGCACCACGTAATGCTGATACAGGAACAATTTCTGCAAAATTCATTAATTTTGCACGCTCTTGTATCAATGGTAATGCATGGTTTTTATTCTCTAGTGTATCAATTTTATTGATCACAAGAATCACTGGCATATCGGCATTTTTTAGCTTCTCTAACACTAAATCATCATTCTGTGTCCATTTGTCTGCATCAATCACAAACAAAACTAAGTTCACATCACGAAGTGCAGAATGTGCCGCACGGTTCATCATTTTATTAATGGCACGGACTTCTTTTTTGTGCATCCCCGGGGTATCTACGAATACCGCTTGAGATTTTTCGCGTGAGTCAATACCCACAATTTTATGACGTGTGGTCTGTGGTTTACGAGAGGTAATGGAAAGTTTTTGACCCAAAATATGGTTCATCAACGTTGATTTACCCACGTTTGGACGACCAACAATCGCCACAAACCCACTTTTAAAATCGGCTGGAATTTCAGTGCCTTGTGCACTAAAGAACTGACTAATTAAATCGTTACTGTCGCCTTGCGACTCGTGATCAGCATCTACGTGATCGGAATGAGTAGTCATTAAGACTTTTTCTCCAAAATTTCTAAGATTTCTGCCGCTACTGCCTGTTCAGCAAAGCGACGGCTTGAACCTTCACCGTATTTAACAGGGAGCCCTTCAACTGTACATTCAACTTTAAAATGTTGGTTCGGAGCATCACCCTGAATATCTACAACCTCGTAAACCGGGAGAGGTTTTTTACGTGCTTGTAAATACTCTTGCAAACGTGATTTAGGGTCTTTCAGTTGATCGGTCGGTTCAATATGATCTAAATATGGCACATACCATTTAAGAACAATCGGTTCCAGAATTTTTAAATCCTGACAATCGACATAGATTGCACCAATGATCGATTCAACGGTATCCGCAAGTATAGACTCACGATGATGACCGCCAGATTTCAACTCACCTGTACTCAAGATTAATTCTTGACTGAGTTTTAAGTCATTGGCAATTTTTCCTAGCGCTTCCTGACGAACCAGTGTCGCACGCATACGCGTTAGACGCCCTTCATTTTCATGCGGGTAGGCATGGTACAGATAATTGGCAATTATCATACCCAATAATGAATCGCCCAGATATTCTAGGCGTTCATAATTGTATTTATGGCTCACCGATCGGTGGGTCAAGGCCAGTTGTAACAATTCAGGTTGTTTAAACTGATAACCGATACGACTTGCTAAACGAGCTTCATTTAGCTTGGACTGAGCTTTGATCAAAACTTTTCTCGAACTTCAACACAATATCAATATTCAATAAGAAAGGTTTTCTTATTTCATAATCTGTTTTCACTTGTAGACCATCTACATTAGTGACTTGAGCAATATCTTTAAAATTTAAATCACGTACACCATTCATATCTAAACGCTGTGACATTTGTGACTCAAACTTACTCGGAGCAATATTTTTAGGACTGCTCTTCATCAATTCTTCAATTTCATTGTTGACGAGACGGTCGTCAACATACGGTCCCCAAACCGCAATTAAAGCTTTAGCTAAAAAAGCAAACCCAATAATAGCAATTAAAATTGCGATATAAGACGTTCCCCGTTGATGTCTCATTTTATTTTCCTGATGTAAGACTAATCAATACTGCCATTACGACTAAATGAAGGCAGTTTTAAACCAGGTTCCTTATGCATCCACTTGTAAAAAGCACGTCCAGTGAGGTTTTCTTCAGGCACAAAGCCCCAAAAACGACTGTCCGCACTTTGATCGCGATTATCCCCCATCGCGAAATAGTGACCTTCAGGAACCTTAACTTCCCAATATAAACCATTTTCTGTTGAATATTTACCATTTTCAACATAGTTGATAAATGGCGCTTGGCGCGCAACATTGACACCTTCAAGCTCACGCATGGTAAACGTATGCTTACCCATGGTTTCTTTATGATAAATCGATGTAGGTGTGTCGAGTTGATCTTTTTCACGGCTAAATTCCACAGGAACTTTTGCCACTTTCTGACCATTCACACTCAGTTGACCATGATCATAAATAATATGATCACCTGGTAAACCGACCACTCGTTTAATATAGCTGATGGTTGGTTGTGGTGGATAACGGAATACAATGACATCACCACGCTCAGGTTCACCGACATCAATAATTTTTTTATTAATAATAGGTAATCGTACGCCATACTGATATTTATTCACCACAATAAAATCACCTGTCTCTAAAGTTGGAACCATAGAGTCTGATGGAATATTAAATGGCTCATATAAGAATGAACGCATCACCAAAACTATCGCTAGAATCGGCCAGAAATCATAAGCCCATGCGATAACGACATTTTCATTCCCCTTACCTTTGGTCTGCCGTTGTTTCCAGACAAACTTATCCAACAGCCAAATTAAGAAAAAAATGACTGTGGCAGGAACAAGGATCAAATTAAAGTCAAAATCCATGAGCTCATAAACCTCTATTTATTATCTTTCTACTTTCAATACCGCAAGGAACGCTTCTTGTGGGATTTCAACACTACCCACTTGCTTCATACGTTTCTTACCTTCTTTTTGTTTCGCAAGAAGTTTCTTCTTACGTGACACGTCACCACCATAACATTTTGCCAATACGTTTTTACGCATCGCTTTTACAGTTGAACGTGCAATGATTTGCGCGCCAATTGCTGCTTGAATAGCCACATCAAACATTTGACGTGGAATCAAGTCTTTCATTTTTTCAACTAAAGCAATACCACGGTGACGAGCATCTTGGCGGTGACAAATCATGGCCAAGGCATCAACCTTCTCACCATTAATTAGCACATCCACCTTAACCAAAGATGAACTCTCAAAACGGACAAAGCTATAGTCAAGCGATGCAAAGCCACGTGAACATGATTTCAACTTATCAAAGAAATCCATTACCACTTCAGCCATTGGAATTTCAAACGTAATGGCCACTTGGTTCGCCATGAACTTCATATTCTTTTGAACGCCGCGACGTTCAACACATAAAGTCATCACATTACCCAAGTATTCTTGCGGTACTAAAATGTGACATTCGGCAATTGGCTCACGTAAGTCTTCAACTGTTGAACCATCAGGCATTTTAGAAGGACTGTCGATATAAATGGTTTGACCATTTTTCATCACCGCTTCATAAATTACGGTTGGTGCTGAAGAAATCAGGTCCAGATCATACTCACGTTCTAAACGTTCTTGTACTATTTCCATGTGCAGCATACCCAAGAAGCCACAACGGAAGCCAAAACCAAGTGCATCTGAACTTTCAGGTTCAAAGAACAACGCTGAGTCATTAATTTGCAGTTTGTGCAGCGCCTCACGGAACGGTTCAAATTCACTTGAATCGATTGGGAATAAACCTGCATAGACCTGTGGTTTAACTTTTTTGAAGCCTGGTAAGGTTGGTACTTCTGGTGTAGTTGCCAAGGTAATCGTATCACCAACTGGAGCACCAAAAATATCTTTAATACCCGCGATCACGAAACCAACTTCACCTGCTTCGAGCATGTCAGTTTCTGTATGTTTAGGATTAAAAATACCTACTGAAGTAATGATGTGCGTTTGACCTGTTGATTTCATCAACATTTTATCGCCTTTACGCACACGACCTTCTTTAATACGAACTAAAGAAACCACGCCCAAATAGTTGTCGAACCAAGAGTCAACAATTAAGGCTTGTAATGGTGCATTACGATCGCCTTCGGGTGCAGGAATAACATTTACCAGTGTTTCAAGCACCCCTTCAATGCCTAGACCGGTTTTAGCTGAACATGTAGGTGCTTCAGTCGCTTCGATACCAATAATGTCTTCAATTTCTTGAATAACACGCTCTGGCTCTGCTTGCGGCAAATCAATTTTATTTAAAACAGGTAGGACTTCTAAACCTTGTTCAATTGCGGTATAGCAATTCGCTACAGATTGTGCTTCTACCCCTTGTGCAGCATCGACAACCAATAGTGCACCTTCACACGCAGCCAATGAACGTGAAACTTCATAAGAAAAGTCAACGTGCCCCGGTGTGTCAATGAAGTTGAGTTGGTATTCTTCACCATTAGGATGGGTGTAATACAAAGTCACTGACGCAGCTTTAATCGTAATACCACGCTCACGTTCCAATTCCATAGAATCTAGAACCTGCGCCTGCATTTCACGATCTTGCAAACCACCACAAGTTTGAATAAATCGGTCGGCAAGGGTCGACTTACCATGGTCGATATGCGCAATGATCGAGAAGTTACGAATGTTTTTTATATCAACAGATTTTTTAGCTTGCGCCATGGGCTACCTTGGAAAAATAAAAGCGCTATACATGCAATTCTTTATGCATAGCAAAAGCCGAATAGAAATTGCCGAGGATTATAGCAGATGGATTTTTCAAAGTATCGAAAATAATGCATTGCTTTTATGCAAGTCATTCATCCTACATGGAGAACTTGGCTAGTCTTGGTTTGAAATTTTGCGATAAAATCAAACTCAAAGATCATAAGCACTAAAATCCAGCGGATTTAGGCTATCCGCAATAGGTTGATACGCTTGGGTAAAGGTTGGCGACATGCGTTTTGGACGACCTGTGGCAATTTCAATGCATGCCCACTGCGTATTGCCTGTAAATAATATCGCTTTGTCTTTAGGTCGATAAAATACATACTGACGAAATGAATACAACGCATTGATATCATTGAGCCACGTTCGCAGAATAATCTCCTCACCTTCAACTGCTGCTTTGCGATATTGCACATGATGCTCAACAGCAACCATGGCATGCTTCAATTCAATATATTCTTTTAAGCCTAAACCCAAGGCTTCAATATGTGCTGTCGCGACATCTTGCATCCAACTGACGTACACCACGTTATTCACATGATTTAATGTGTCGATATGTTCAGCTTGAACTGTAATTTTTAAATCAAAGATATCGCTCATAGCGTCCTGCAAATTTTAAAATATGCTCCACAGTCTACTCATTTTTATCTAAGGGTAAATTGCAAAAACACTAAAGTTAAAAAAACCACTCGCTTGGAGTGGTTTTCATTCAGTAATTCATTATTGAATGCGCATGCCCACAATCGCACGTTGCCCCTGACGAATCAAAGAAACACGTGCAATGCTGCCATTTTTCAATTCTGAAATAACTTTCACAAAATCTTCTGCATTATTCACAGCTTTATTATTAACTTGAGTCACAACGTCACCCGGCTGAATTCGCGCTTGTGCAGCAATACCACTAGCTCGTACATCTTGAATTAATACACCACCTTTCACACTCAGTTGCTTTAATTCATCTACAGTTAAATTACGAATTGACACCCCAATCACAGGGCCTTTTTTCACAGGCGCAGTTTCAGCTTTTGCAGGAGTATCATCTGGTGCAGTGATTAAGGTTGCTGAAATGTTTTGGCGTTTATCATCGCGTAGTACTTCAAGCTGAATGCTTTGATTTGGACCTGTACGATTAAGATAATTCAGCAGTTCGCCAGTACGTGAAATCGGTGTACCATTAAATTTCAAAATGACATCACCCGCTTTAAAGCCAGCTTTTGCTGCTGGTGAATTCGGTGCAACTTGAGTAATCAATGAGCCCTCAGGTTTTGAAAGGTTATAAGACTCAGCTAGATTACGATCGATATCTTGCAGCATGACCCCTAAGTAAGCGCGTGTCACCTTGCCGTTTTTCTTCAACTGATCGGCTACATCCATCGCAACATCAATCGGGATTGAAAATGACAAGCCCATATACCCCCCCGTACCACTAAAAATACGTGAGTTCACACCAACAACTTCACCCGACTGATTAAAAAGCGGACCACCTGAGTTACCCGGGTTTAATGCCACATCGGTCTGAATAAACGGAACTGAAGTTTCTCCCATCATGTTACGCATTTTTGCACTAACAATACCCGCTGATGCCGAATAATCAAAACCAAACGGAGAACCAATCGCAAGTACAGGCTCACCCACACGTAAGCGATCAACATTACCTGTGCGAAGTTCAGGGAAATTACTACCATTCACTTTTAATAAGGCAACGTCAGTGCGCTCATCACTACCCACAACGGTGGCATCAATTTCACGGCGGTCATTCAATACGATGGTGACTTTCGATGCATCTTCTACCACATGGTGATTTGTCAATAAATAACCATCTTTACTAATAAAGAATGCGCTTCCATAACCGGTCTTTTCTTGCGGCATTTTTTGCTGCGGAATAACCACCTGATTACCGAAAAAGCGTCGTAATATTTCTGGGACTTGTTGCTGCAAAAGCTCTTCTTGACTAAGCTTTTTAACCACATTCACGCTTACGACAGCTGGGCTGACTTGTTCAACCAAATTGGAAAAATCAACAGGACCCGCTGCCTGAGTCTGCACGCTAGCAACCGTAAACACAGCTGCATAGAGTCCCTTTTGTAAATACGATTTATTCATTGTTAGCATTCACTCAATTGTGCTTATCATTTGAAATACGTTAGTTTTTATCACAATGCAAGTCTAAGCTTCGTAATAAAATGTTTGATGATTATTTATGATAAACAATCTTAAACATTCCTTAAATATTACAGATCTATGAATATTTTTCATTATTTAGTTAATTTATAGTCATTGCGTTTTTAGGCAAAAACAGTTGTGATGATCGGACATTTTTAAAATTAGCTGATGGACATGTCTAATTTAAACACGATACATCAATTTGATGTAATTATTGTGGGAAGTGGCGGTGCAGGCCTAAGTTTAGCCCTATCGCTACCAGATCATTTTAATATTGCTGTTTTAGCTAAATCGACGCTGACGGATGCCAGTACATATTATGCGCAAGGTGGTGTTGCTGCCGTTCTCGATAAAACAGATTCTATTGAACAGCATATCAATGACACCATGATTGCCGGTGCGCATTTATGTGAAATGGCGGCGGTAAAACAAACCGTTGAAGGTGGTAAATCTTCTGTCGATTTTCTACTGAATCAGGGTGTGCAATTTACTTTAGACGAACAAGAACAGTTACATCTGACACGTGAAGGTGGTCACTCTCACCGGCGGATTATCCATGCAGCGGATGCAACTGGACGTGCAATTTCCACAACATTGGTTGAACGTGCGCAAGAAAAAGCCAATATTCATATTTTTGAAAATTTTATTGCAATCGATTTAATCACCGCACAAAAATTAAATCCTGAAACTGAAAACCGTGCTCTCGGTCTGTATGCTTTAGATGAAAAAACCGAAAAAGTACATACCTTTTTAGCACCCTTCACTGCCCTTGCCTGTGGTGGTGCCATGAAAGCATATTTATATACATCAAATCCCGACATTGCGACGGGTGATGGTATTGCCATGGCGTATCGTGCAGGCTGCCGTGTTGCCAATATGGAGTTTAACCAATTCCATCCAACCTGTTTATATCATCCTCAAGCTCGCTCTTTCTTAATTACCGAAGCGATGCGTGGCGAAGGTGCCTATTTACGTCTTCCAGATGGTGAACGCTTTATGCTGCGCTTTGATGAGCGTGCCGAATTAGCACCACGCGATATCGTAGCGCGCGCTATTGATTATGAAATCAAACGTCTAGGAATCCGTCATGTTTGGCTTGATATCACCCATAAACCTGCAGAATTTGTCAAAGAACATTTCCCAACATTGTATGCACGCTTAATGGAACTCGGTATTGATATTACCAAAGAAATGATTCCGGTGGTTCCGGCAGCACACTACACCTGTGGTGGCGTTGTGGTTGATGAAAACAGTCAGACCGATATTCCAGGCCTATATGCCATTGGGGAAACCTCTTATACCGGCCTACATGGTGCAAACCGTATGGCAAGTAACTCCTTACTTGAATGTTTCGTCTATGGTATGAGTGCTTCAGCACATATCACATCACAACATCAAGGGACTTATCAGGCGCCTCATGTCCCAGAATGGGATGACTCGCAAGTGACCAACCCTGATGAAGACGTGGTGATTTTGCAAAATTGGGACGAGCTTCGCCAAACCATGTGGAACTACGTGGGTATTGTCAGAACAACCAAGCGCCTCCAACGTGCCCTACACCGCATTGAAATGCTTAAGCGTGAAATCACCGAGTATTACCAAGATTACCAAGTCAGTAAAAATCTGATTGAACTCCGTAACTTAGTATTGGTATCAGAAATAATTGTGCGCTGTGCAATGGAACGTAAAGAGTCTCGTGGTCTGCATTTCACTTTAGACTATCCTGAACAAGCAGACGAACTACGTAAAACTGTGTTAAGTCCACCCGATTTCCAAGTGGAATGTCCATTGGTGAATACAGAACTGGTTTCTTAAACATCTAAAATGTCTAAAAACCATAAAAAGCCGAATATAAATTCGGCTTTTTATTTGAATCAGCAAATGCAATTGAGCCTTTATATTCGTTTTGGTGGAATAGAATAACTCCCTGTTATATGTGCAACAGGCTCATCCACACCTGCTGAATACACCAACACCTCACCATAAATTATACTTTTGCCCACTTTCAGCAATCGACACTCGCCTATTAAATCTTGATTGGCTTCTGGTCTTCTTAAAAAATTAATATTCATATTGGTCGTGACCGCAAGCCCTACAATCCCGATCTCCCCCAAAATAGCCACATATAGCGCAAAATCAGCCAAAGTCATCATGGTTGGGCCAGAAATCGTATTGCCCGGTCTTAGATCTTGTTCGGTGACATGCCAAATTAAGGTCGCCGTTTGCTGTCCAACCTCTTGAATCGTGCAATTTTTTAAACTTGGGGCAAATTCACGTTGTAAAAAATCAATAATCGCCTGCTTTCGATGCGGCATAAAAAAATCATCCATAACTTATGCTATGAATGATTTTTAAATCAAATACCTAAAGATTACTATGGCATTTTAGATCTGCTGCAAATGCAATAATGCCTGTTGAAAAACCTGTTCAGGTGTTTGTGTCGCATCGAGGCGCTTCATGCGTGCAGGCTCAGTATCATGGATTTCAGCAAAACCGGAACGCACTTTCTCAAAGAACGTTGCTTTCTCTTGCTCAAATCGATCCAAAGCGCCTCGTTCACGCGCACGTAACATGCCCGTTTCAATCGGTGCATCTAACCAAAAGGTAATATCTGGCATACGCACCACAAAACCGTCATTTAAAACTTTCAGTTTTTCTCGGTCCAAACCACGACCTGCACACTGATATGCAAAACTCGAATCTGTAAAACGGTCACATAAAACGATTTTATCTGCAGCCAACGCTGGGAGAATCACGGCTTCTAAATGCTGCGCGCGTGCCGCATACATCAGCAATAACTCAGTGTCATTACTCATGGTTTCTTCGTGGTTCACCGAAAGTAACAGTGAGCGAATTTGCTCTGCCATAGGTGTGCCACCCGGCTCACGGGTTAATACCACATCTTTCGCTAAGTGTTGGAAATGCTCATGTAGTTTACGAATCAACGTGGTTTTACCCACACCTTCCGTGCCTTCAAAACTAATAAACATGCTCACTCCTCAATTTTTCGCACGAATTACCGATAAATACTCTTGTACCGCTCGGTTATGGTCTGACAAATTACTGCTAAATTTATGACCACCGTTACCTGTAGCCACGAAATAGATGTTATTTGACGCATCTGGGTGCATCGCGGCTTCAATAGCTTTTTGACTTGGCAAAGCAATCGGTGTAGGCGGTAAACCATTGATCGTATACGTATTATATGCTGTAGGTGTACGTAAATCTTGGCGAGTAATATTGCCTTGGTATTTATCGCCCATGCCATAAATAACCGTAGGGTCTGTTTGTAAACGCATGCCTTGTTGTAAACGACGGACAAACACCCCTGATACTTGCTCTAACTCACGATCAAGACTGGTTTCTTTTTCAATAATCGATGCCATGATCAAGGCTTCATATTTATCTTTATAAGGTAAATTTTGAGCTCGATTATTCCAAGCCTGATCTAATACTTTGATTTGTCGGTTATACAAATCCTTCAAAATTTTGCGTTCAGACTCGCCTTTTGCAAAGAAATAAGTATTCGGAGCAAATAAACCTTCTGGGTGTGAATAAGGAATACCTAGTTCCTGCAAAATCTTTGAATAAGACAGATTGCTAATGTCATGCGTTACCAATGGGTCATTTTTTAAAGCATCAATGAGTTGCTTAAATGTCGTCCCTTCGATCACTAAAATTCGATTCATTTGCGCATTTTCAGAGTTAGAAATCAGTTTCATGACTTCACGTACGCTCATGCCTTCATGGATTTCATACACACCTGCTTTTAAGGTGTCATTGATCATGAATTTTTGGTACAACTTCAAAATAATAGGAAAATGAACTTGTTTCTCTTTGGCCAGTCGGTCAATAAATCCTGAATAGGTATCCCCTGCACCAATCGCCAACATTTGCTTTTTGCCTTCCACAGGATAGGCTTTAAATAAACTCGACCACAGTAAAATCGCCACAAGTACAACGATACCAAGTAGCACAACCAAACATGCTTTAAATGGAAAACCTGCTTTGGCAGATTTTTTCTTATTTGTTTTTTTAGACGCGGTGGACATATTAACGAATCTGACTTAATTGAAGTGTTCGGAAAAGTTCAATACAAGCTTGAACATCTAACTCAACTCCATTCAGAGTTGATGCAATTTTCATGGGACTTAAAGCATTGCAGAAAAAAATACTCTGAAAATGCGTAATTTCATCCATATTGACGTGACGTTGAGTACATGGAATCTGAAGCTGCTGCATCCGTTTTAAAATTTCTGCACGCATGACACCATGTACGCCATTATAACGAAGTTCGGGCGTAATCCATCCTTCATTTGTGCGAATAAAACAATTACTGCTCACACCTTCAACAACTGTACCTTGTACATCCGTCACCAAAGCTTCGCCCCATGGGGTTTGATCCAACTCTGCTTTGAGCATGACTTGTTCTAATCGATTTAAGGACTTTAAGCCCACCAAACTTGGCATGGTTAACCCAATAGCTTGATGTAATACACCACTTTCGACATTTTCGTACTCAAAATCTGCAACAGCTTTGGGGTAATAAAACACCCAAACATCTGCTGGATGCTCAGGTAAACTATAGCCACGCTGACCGATACCACGACTCAACACAATTTTTAAAGTGCCATTAACGACATCTTGTTTACGTAACAATTTTAGAGTGTATTCAATAAGGCTTAAATCTGCATTTAGCTTTAAACGTTCATTACTCAGTTTTAATCGTGCAATATGCAAAGCTAAAAGTTCTATTTGTCCTTGGCGAATACGTGCCGTGCTAAAACAACCATCGCCATAGTGAAAGGCGCGATCCAGTAAATTAACTTGTTCTATTTGCTGCGCATTTTTAAAACACTGCATACGTCGTCATCCCAATTACATCACTTTATTTTAAAAAATAATCGTTCAGCATATATTTCTTTTTTGTTCATATTAAATTCTTTTTTAATTATTTTTTTCTGCATAAAAACTACAGATATTCTTGCCTCATCCAACAAAACATGTATAAAAATTGAGGACAACATGAATCTATCTAAATTAAAACTTGGGGTCTTGGCTGCATTCATTTCTGCCACAGCATTTAGTGCATCTGCCAAAGATTTCTTAAATGTGTCATATGATCCAACCCGTGAATTGTATGACAACTTCAATAAAGACTTTAGTGTTTACTGGAAAAAAACCACAGGCCAAGACATTAACTTTAAACAATCTCATGGTGGATCAGGTAAACAGGCTCGTGCTGTTATTGATGGTCTAGATGCCGATGTTGTTACGTTGGCTTTGGCTGCAGATATTGATGAAATAGCTGCACGTGGTTTAGTTGCAAAAGACTGGCAAAAGAAATTCCCACAAAACTCAACGCCATATACATCGACCATTGTGTTCTTAGTGCATAAAGGCAACCCGAAAGGCATTAAAGACTGGGGCGATTTAATTAAACCGGGTGTCGACATTATTACCCCGAACCCAAAAACATCGGGCGGTGCGCGTTGGAACTATTTAGCAGCGTGGGCTTGGGCCAAACATCAAGCAGGTGGTAATGATACAAAAGCCCAAGAATTTGTCCGCCAAATCTATAAGCAAACCAAAGTCCTCGACTCAGGTGCTCGTGGTGCAACAACTACATTCGCTGAACGTGGTATTGGTGATGTATTGCTGGCTTGGGAAAATGAAGCACATTTGGCAGTTCGTGAACAGCCGGGTAAGTTTGAGATTGTGACCCCTTCACTTTCTATCTTGGCCGAGCCGCCTGTTGCGATAGTAGAAAAAAATGCCAAGAAGGATGGCAATGAAAATTTAGCCAAAGCGTATTTAAATTATCTGTACTCACCTGCAGGTCAAACCATTGCAGCACAGAACTATTATCGTCCACGTAATGCTGCGGTACTGGCAAAATATAAAAATGTTTTTAAACCTTTAAAATTAGTGACTATTGATAAAGAGTTTGGCGGTTGGAGCAAAGTACAGAAAAAACATTTTGAAAATGGTGGCGTCTTTGATCAAATCGTGAAGACCAATAATTCAAAATAATGCTTTAAATACAGAAAAGCATCTTCCTTTCGCATAAGGTCGATGCTTTTTTTTCGTATACACACCCGTTATCTTTTTTATTCATATAAAATTCGTTTTTAATTATTTTTTATGCATAAAGATTGGCGCTATTCTTCACCCATGTTACAGACAAAGTAAAAATTATTGAGGTTCACATGAGTATTTCCGCAAAGTTAAAATTGGGTGTTCTTGCTGCAGTCATTTCGACGGTTTCTTTTGGCGCAGCTGCGAAAGATTTTTTAAACGTATCTTACGACCCAACGCGTGAACTCTATGAAAGTGTGAATAAAGACTTCAGCAAATATTGGGAAAGCCGTACAGGTCAAAAAATTAATTTTAAACAATCTCACGGCGGTTCAGGTAAACAAGCGCGTGCCGTCATTGATGGTTTAGATGCCGATGTGGTGACTTTAGCTCTCGCAGCAGATATTGATGTGATTGCAGAAAAAGCCAAACTTTTACCTGCAGATTGGCAAAAGAAACTTCCACAAAACTCAACACCATATACTTCAACCATTGTGTTCTTAGTCCGTAAAGGCAACCCAAAAGCAGTTAAAGATTGGGGCGATCTGGTTAAACCAGGCGTGGGTATTATCACCCCAAACCCGAAAACCTCAGGCGGTGCACGTTGGAACTATTTAGCTGCGTGGGCTTGGGCAAAACATCAAGCGGGTGGTAATGATACAACGGCTCAAGAATTCGTCCGTAAGATTTATAAAAACACCAAAGTACTCGATTCAGGCGCACGTGGTTCGACTACGACCTTTGCTGAACGTGGTATTGGTGATGTATTGCTGGCTTGGGAAAATGAAGCACATTTAGCGATTCGTGAACAACCGGGTAAGTTTGAAATTGTGACCCCTTCACTTTCAATTTTAGCTGAGCCACCTGTTGCTGTTCTAGAAAAAAATGCAGAGAAAAAAGGTAATCTTTATTTAGCCAAAGGTTATTTAAACTTCCTTTATTCACCACGTGGTCAGCAAATCGCAGCTCAGAATTTTTACCGTCCACGTAACGCCACAACACTTGCACAATACGCGTCAGTCTTTAAGCCACTTAAACTCGTCACCATTGATAAAGAATTTGGTGGTTGGGATAAAGTCCAAAAAGCACACTTTGAAAATGGCGGCGTGTTTGACCAAATCGTTAAAGCCAACAACGGAAAATAAGACCAGTCATTGACTGAATCAGGAGAACTTGACATGACACATACAGTAATTGTCCCGGGTGTAGGCGGTAGTGAACACGCACATTGGCAATCTTGGTTACAACGTCAGCTCATGTCTAGCTCTCGTGTTCAGCAAAAAGATTGGAATCATCCTGTACTAAAAGACTGGATTAAACAATTCGTTCAAACCGTACGACCTTTACAGGGTGAAATTCAAATTGTGGCGCATAGCTTTGGTTGTTTAACCACGGTGGCAGCATTGGCCTTGTATCCAGAACTTAATAAAAAAATCAAAAATTTAGTTTTGGTTGCGCCAGCCAATCCAGCTCGCTTTGGAGAAAACGGCTTTGCACGCGACAGTACAACGGATTACAAAGCATTTTTTCATCAGCTAAGTATTCGTGTGCCGACAACGATGTTGATTAGTGAAAATGATCCTTGGCTTGGCTTTGAAGATGCAAAACAACTTGCAGATGCTTGGAAGCTCTACCCTGTAAATATGGGCGCTGTAGGACACATTAATGTTGCATCAGGTTTTGGACCGTTTCCTGAAATTTTCAATTACTTAATTTCAGAAAACCACATGAAACATATCAGCTTTACTGATGAAAACAAGTATTTATTTCAATTTGCTTTTTAAGTACTGAGCTTTAAGCTTGTCGCAAAATCATTTATTCAATTTTGCTGACCTTTTAAGTCAGCTTTTCTCATTTTGAGGAGTCATCATGTCGCAGCGATCCCGAGTGCTGCCAGGATTTGGTCTTTCTCTAGGCTTTACCCTAGCGTATTTATCCTTAATTGTGCTCATCCCCCTTTCGGCCGTATTTATTAAATCTTTAGGTATCGGTTGGGATGGACTATGGGAGATTTTAAGCTCAGAACGTATTTTAAAATCGTTACATCTGAGTTTTAGTGCCGCCATTATTGCTGCGTTAGTTAATGTGGTTTTTGGTTTACTCTTAGCATGGTGCTTGGTTCGTTATACCTTCCCGGGTAAACGTATTGT
Organism: Acinetobacter sp. YH12039; assembly: GCF_013420015.1. Lineage (NCBI taxonomy): Bacteria > Pseudomonadati > Pseudomonadota > Gammaproteobacteria > Moraxellales > Moraxellaceae > Acinetobacter > Acinetobacter sp. YH12039. Next base: position 17,862 of record NZ_VOZA01000030.1, read on the forward strand.
CGATGCATTGGTTGATTTACCTTTTGCATTGCCAACTGCCGTTGCGGGTATTGCACTGACTTCGTTATATGCACCGACTGGTTGGATCGGTCAGTACCTTGAACCTATTGGCATTAAAGTCGCGTATACCCCGATCGGTATTACCTTGGCCCTCATCTTTATTGGTATTCCTTTTGTGGTTCGTACTGTACAGCCTGTACTGAGCGACCTAGAGACTGAACTTGAAGAAGCAGCTTCAGCATTGGGTGCAAATCGCTTTCAGATCGTGACCAAAGTGATCTTACCTATTCTATTTCCTGCGCTGTTAACAGGTTTTGCTTTGGCCTTTGCACGCGGTGTGGGTGAATATGGTTCGGTGATTTTTATCGCAGGTAACCAACCCTTCAAAACTGAAATTGCGCCATTGATGATTATCTCTCGTCTTGAGGAATATGATTATGCAGGCGCGACCACGATTGCAGTTGTGATGCTGGTGATTTCTTTTGCTATTTTATTCTTAATTAACTTGGTTCAAGCATGGGCAAGTCGCCGTACAGGGAGAACTGCACGATGAATACGAATAGTAATGCGCTTGCGGAAAAATTACAGTCGCGTGATGCAACACGTGAACCGACATGGGTTCGTTATACCCTGATCATCATTGCTTTAATTTTCTTCTTAAGCTGCCTGATTCTGCCATTAGTTTTGGTTTTCGTTGAAGCCTTTAAACAAGGTGTTGGCGTTTACTTCCAAGCACTTGTTCATCCAGACACATTATCAGCAGTGAAACTGACCTTACTGACCGCTGTGATTGCCGTACCGCTAAACGTAGTGTTTGGTGTAGCTGCGGCATGGTCTGTTGCCAAGTTTAATTTCCGTGGTAAATCTATTTTAACCACGATTATTGATATGCCATTTTCAGTCTCTCCAGTTATTGCTGGCTTAATGTTGGTATTGATTTTTGGTACTCAAGGTTGGTTAGGCGGCTGGCTGATGGATAACGACATCAAAATTTTATATGCCGTTCCAGCCATTGTCCTTGCCACTGTGTTTATTACCGTTCCTTTTGTGGCACGTGAGTTGATTCCATTAATGGAAGCTCAAGGGACTGAGGAAGAAGAAGCGGCAATCGTCTTGGGTGCTTCAGGTTGGCAGACATTCTGGAAAGTGACACTTCCAAATATCAAATGGGGCTTAATCTACGGCGTGATTCTCTGTAATGCACGTGCAATGGGTGAGTTTGGTGCTGTTTCTGTGGTTTCAGGTCACATTCGCGGCGAAACCAACACCTTACCGCTACACGTAGAAATCCTTTATAACGAATATACCTTTAGTGCTGCTTTTGCTGTGTCTTCACTATTAGCGCTCTTGGCGATTGTGACCCTGATTTTAAAAACATGGGTTGAACTACGTCAGGAACGACAAGACAAGCGTAAAGACGATTCACAAGTTTCTTAAGGAATGACCTCATGAGTATTCAAGTAAAAAATATTGAAAAACACTTTGGTGCATTCCATGCACTTAAAAATATCTCTTTAGATTTCCCTGATGGTCAGCTCGTTGCGCTGCTCGGCCCATCAGGCTGTGGTAAAACTACCCTGCTCCGTATCATTGCAGGTCTTGAATCTGCCGATGGCGGTCAAGTGATTTTAGAAGGTGAAGATGCCACTAAAGTTCATGTCCGTGAACGTGAAGTTGGGTTTGTATTCCAGCATTATGCACTGTTCCGCCACATGACCGTATTTGACAACATTGCTTTTGGTTTACGTGTACGCCCACGTGCAACACGTCCATCTGAAGCGGAAATCAAAAAACGTGTTATTCGTTTGCTTGATCTTGTTCAGCTTGGTTTCTTGGCTGACCGTTACCCTGCTCAGCTTTCAGGTGGTCAACGTCAACGTATTGCCTTGGCACGTGCTTTAGCGGTTGAACCACGCGTGTTATTACTGGATGAACCTTTTGGTGCATTGGATGCCAAAGTTCGTAAAGAATTACGCCGCTGGTTACGTACCTTGCATGACGAACTCCACATCACCTCTATTTTCGTGACCCATGACCAAGAAGAGGCACTTGAAGTGGCCGATCAAATCATTGTGATGAATAAAGGCAACGTAGAACAGATTGGCTCGCCGCGTGAAGTTTATGAAAAACCTGCAACACCGTTTGTATTTGACTTTTTAGGTCAAGCCAACCGTTTTGAAGGTCAAAATAGCAATGGCCTCATTCAAATTGGTGAAGACCGAATTTTGTTGCCACAAAACGCCAATGCGCCGCAAGGAAATGTCATTGCCTTCGCTCGTCCGGATGAACTACGCATTCATGCACAGCCGCAAGAAAATGCTATCCAAGCAACTTTTGTACGTGAGCTTTGGATTGCAGGTAAAGTGATTGCTGAATTGCATGACCGTCAGGGCAATCTGATTGAAATTTCATTAACGGCAGATGAAGCGAAAGCACATCAATTCCGCCCAAATCAAACAGTATGGTTAAGTGCAACGAACTTGCATTTATTTGAAAACCAAGTTGCATAAAACAAAAAGTTGGGGGCCTTTACAAGCCCCACTTGCTTTTAAGGTAAAATAAAATTATGAATTTCCAACAATTAAGAATTATTCGAGAAACCGTACGTCAGAATTTTAATTTAACAGAAGCGTCTGCTGCACTTTACACCTCGCAGTCTGGCGTGAGTAAACACATCAAAGATCTAGAAGATGAACTTGGTGTACAGCTATTTATTCGTAAAGGTAAACGTCTACTCGGTTTAACCGAACCAGGCCAGTCTTTATTGGGAATCGTTGAACGCATGCTCGTGGATGCAGACAATATTAAACGTCTAGCAGATGACTTTAACAAAGTGGATGAAGGGACATTGACTATTGCGACCACACATACGCAAGCGCGTTATGTCTTGCCGCCGATTGTGAACCAATTTAAAAAAGAATTTCCAAAAGTTCATCTAATTTTGCAACAAGCAAGCCCTGTTGAAATTACAGAAATGCTCCTTCAAGGTGAAGCGGATATTGGGATCGCAACCGAATCGTTAACCACCGAAGATAACCTTGCAAGTGTGCCTTACTATAACTGGCAACACAGTATCATCACACCACAAGAGCACCCACTCACCCAAAAATCAAATATCACCATTGAAGATTTGTCGAACTATCCAATTATTACTTACCACGGTGGTTTTACGGGTCGTTCTAAAATTGATAAAGCTTTTGAAGATTCAGGCTTTAATGTAGATATCGTGATGTCCGCACTTGATGCAGACGTTATTAAAACCTATGTTGAACTGAATATGGGGGTTGGTATTGTCAACGATGTAGCATACGACCCAGAACGTGACTACCGTTTAAAACAGATTCCTACCGATATTTTTGGCGTTAATACCACTTGGATTGCTGTTCGCAAAGGACATTTGCTACGCGGTTATGGCTACGAGTTTATTTCTTTATGCTCACCAGATGCTGACATCAAAGCGTTGAAAAAAGTCGCTTACCCAGAAGACTGATATCCCAACTGACAAATTAAAGAGGACACCTACTGTCCTCTTTTTTTGGTAAACACATATTTTATCTAAGTTTTCTTGGCTTTATTTTTAATTTTGATTAAAATACATCCAACACAATAAAAATTAAAACCTTATTACTTCCGACCCATATTTATGAAAAATCAATTCGTCGCAGTGGCAGTCGGGATCGCCTGCCCCATACAGATCATGTATGCAGCAGGGATAGAAAACTCAGATCAATCGATCTCGGCCTTTCTTGAACCCGGAAATTATACTGAAGTCAGTTTCGCTTACGTCGATGCTCAAGTGGACGGCAAAGTTCAAAACCAAGGTTTAATCAGTGAGTTGGGCATCACTGATTTTTCTACAGGGAATCTCGCCCATCAACAATTTTCTGGGAAATTTGCACTTAAAATTCAACCACATGAAAATATTTCTGCGGGAGTAATTTATGAGCAACCTTTTCATACTGATATCAATTATCAATATAGTCCTCGCTTACCAGATAGCTCAAATATCGATATTGAAAGCGCCGATATTAACTTTAGAACGCATAACCTAACTGGACTGGTAGGCTATCAACCCAATAATAATTGGAATATTTATAGCGGTTTAAGCCTACAAACATTTAAAGGTGATTTAAAAATTTCTGGGCAACAATATGCTGCTCTCAATGGCTATCATGTTTATTTAAAACAAGATGAAGCGATCGGCTGGCTGCTCGGTTTCAGTTATCAAATTCCTGAATACGCACTTAAAACCAGCCTAACCTATCGTTCAAAAATCAAACATGACAATAAAACATCTGAATCGACTTTGTATTCAAATGGTCCTTTTCAGTTAGTCCCTGACATCCATACATCCATTCAAACGCCACAAAGCGTCAATTTTGAATTTCAAACAGCTGTTAGCTCACATAATGTTGTATATGGCACAATTCGTTGGATTAATTGGAAAGATTTTAGCATTCAACCACCGCAGTTTAATGCTGTACTTCAATATGCAGCACTCGATCCGCAATACCGTGATTTAGCTGATATCCAATTGGTGGAATATCAAAAAGATCAATGGTCAGGAAAATTGGGGATTGCGCATCAATTTAATCCGAGTTGGCTCGCTGCTGCAGAATTTATTTGGGACAACGGGACAGGAAATGCGGTGTCTACCTTAAACCCAAGTGATGGCTATCGAGGTTTAGGTTTAGGTATGATGCATAAATTTAACCCGAACAATTTTCTAGCGACTGGCCTGTATTATATGAAACTCTCAAAACCATCGAATACTGAAACATCTCATATTTCAGGTCTTGCAAGTGTCTCAGACAATGATGCCATGATCTATGGTCTGAAATTTGGTCACAGATTTTAAACGCTTTCTAAAAACAAAAAAAACGAGCCGAAGCTCGTTTTTTGTTTCAGTAAGAACTTACCAATGGTAGCTCACACCTACTTTACCTACTGGAAGCCATTCATATTTGTCATCTTGTTCGATGCTACGTTCATGGTCAGCAAGTAATTCGCGGTCAGCAGCAGTACCACCAACAGCCGTTAATTTTGCAGTTGGGTTACCAGTGTAATAAGCACCTACTTCACCGAATACGCCCCAGTTTTTATTTAATTTTGGTGCAAAACCCAAACCTAGGTATGGTGCGATATCGTTATCGTAAGACACTTTACCGTTTAGGCGTTCGAAAGAAGTTTCTTTACCATCAATTTTAATTGGTGTATCACCTTTACGACGCTTATCTAACGTATATTCAGTGTCGATATAACCTACACCCGCAGCAACATAAAGACCTTGAGCCCATGGATTAGCACTTGCACCCCAAGGACGAACTTCTGCATTTAAGTAACCAACTTTGTTATCCATATCCATGTCGTATTTTACGCCATCGACAGATAAGTCATCTGACCATGAAATATCACCACCGTTATAACCTAATGCAAGGCCGACGTATGGGTTCGCAGTCCAAAGTAACGCACCACCATAACCAGTCGTACCCACTTCTAGACGAGCGCCAGTTGGGATAAGTTGGTTTTGATCAAATGCATAGCCATCATGAACTACAGAGGTATCTGCCATTGCAGTACCTGCAGCAGTAAGTAGAGCAGCTACCGTTAATAAACGTAATGATTTCATGTGTTTCTCCTCAAAATAAACTCTTATTCAGATTTTACAGACTTGTTATATGGCACATGTTAAAAGGAAACACAGCTCAACTTTTATGCAAATTTACTGATTTTTTGTTAACTTTTGATACATTTAGATTTTAATATTGATTAATAAAGAGTTTTTGTTTCATTTTTTTAAATATAATAATGATGTTAAGGAACAATTCTGTATATTTTGCGTATTTTTTATACAAACCTTATGAAAATGCTAAATTCATCACTCTTAATTTCTTGGTTATAGTGCTTGCTTAATAATTAATTCCGATCCTAGGCCGATTTACCATCTATTTTTGACTCGATTTAGTGTAAAATCTTGGAAAATTTTTTTCTGGATGGAAGAACATGTCTCAGCTTTCAACAATCATTGAACAAGCGTTTGAAGACCGTGCTAATTTCACTGCAGCTGACTGTCCTGCTGAAGTACGTGCAGCAGTAGAAGAAGTGATCGCTGGCCTAGATAACGGTACATTACGTGTTGCTGAAAAAATTGATGGTGAATGGATTGTTCATCAATGGGTGAAAAAAGCCGTTTTGCTTTCATTCAAATTGAACGACAACAAACCAATGGAAGCTTGTGACTTACGCTTCTATGACAAAGTTGATACTAAGTTCTCTGACTGGACTGAAGAACAATTTAAAGCTGCAGGTGTACGTGTAGTACCACCTGCTGTAGCACGTAAAGGTTCTTTCCAAGCAAAAAATGTTGTATTGATGCCTTCATATGTCAATATTGGTGCATATGTTGACGAAGGTACAATGGTTGATACATGGGCAACTGTTGGTTCATGTGCTCAAATTGGTAAAAACGTTCACTTATCAGGTGGCGTTGGTATTGGTGGCGTTCTTGAACCACTTCAAGCAAACCCAACAATCATTGAAGACAACTGTTTTATCGGCGCGCGTTCTGAAATCGTTGAAGGTGTGATCGTAGAAGAAGGTTCTGTGATTTCAATGGGCGTATTCATTGGTCAATCGACTAAGATTTATGACCGTGAAACTGGCGAAATCCATTACGGCCGTGTTCCTGCTGGTTCTGTTGTGGTTTCTGGTAGCCTGCCGTCTAAATGCGGTAAATACAGCCTATATGCTGCAGTAATCGTGAAAAAAGTTGACGCGAAAACTCGTGCGAAAACAAGCTTGAACGAATTATTACGCGAAGACTAAGTCTTTATTTCAGCGGAGCATTCGTGTTCCGTGGAGCCTCTATCGCTCCTCGTCTCTACGATTAGCAATGATCGTAGAGATTTTTTGTTTTTTTATATCTGGTTAATTTTGTTATGAGTACCCTTCGATCTTCCGCTATTCCTGTTTCTGATCCGTCTGCGGGTTTACGTATTACGGAGATTTTTTATTCATTGCAAGGTGAAGCCAATACCGCAGGTTTGCCTACGGTCTTTATCCGCTTGACGGGCTGTCCGTTACGTTGCACTTATTGTGATACAACCTATTCGTTTGAAGGCGGTGAACGCCAATCATTAGAAGAAATCATTCAAACCACTTTAGATTTTAAAACCCCTTATATTTGCGTGACGGGTGGTGAGCCGCTTGCTCAACCGAACGCCCTTCCCCTCATGACTCGTCTGGCCGATTTAGGCTGCGAAGTCTCTTTAGAAACCAGCGGTGCTTTAGATGTGTCTAAAGTTGACCCACGTGTTTCAAAGGTTATGGATTTAAAAACCCCGACATCGGGTGAAGTTGCACGAAACTTGCTTAGCAACTTCGACCATTTAACAGCGCATGATCAGATCAAATTTGTGATTTGTAATCGTGAAGACTATGAATGGTCAAAACAGCAAGTTGAGCACTATAAGCTAAACGAAAAAGTCAGCACCATTTGGTTCTCTCCGGCCTTTGCCGTTGAAAAAGGTGCTGTTCGTTTGCCTCAGCTTGCACGTGATTTAGCACAATGGATTTTAGAAGACCATCTCCCTGTTCGCTTCCAATTGCAATTACATAAGTTGCTTTGGAACGATGAAACTGGTCGTTAAGTTTTAAAGAATTATTTGGAGTAATGCATATGCGCCCTCGTGCCATAGTTTTATTGTCTGGCGGCTTAGACTCAACCACTTGTTTAGCTTGGGCTCAAGCACGTTATGAATGTATCGCCTTAAGTTTTATGTATGGTCAACGTTCTACGACAGAACTAGATGCTGCTCGTGAGTTAACTAAGCAAGCTGGTGTAGAACATCGTGTCATTAATATCGATTTAGGTAACTTAGGTGGCTCTGCGTTAACTGACCATAGCATTGAAGTTCCTGATCATGAACAAGCCGGTATTCCTGTAACTTATGTACCAGCTCGTAACACGATTTTCTTGTCATATGCTTTAGCTGCGGCGGAAGTTTTTGGTGCAGAAGCAATTGTCATTGGTATTAATGCGGTTGATTACTCAGGCTATCCAGACTGCCGTCCAGAGTTTATCGAAGCCTTTGCCAACATGGCTCGCCTTGCAACTAAAGTTGGCGTTGAAGGAAAACCACTTAAATTTGAAACACCTCTGTTACATTTATCCAAAGCAAATATCATTCGCTTAGGTATAGAACATGGCGTAGACTACAGTCAAACGGTGTCTTGCTATCAAGCAGATGACCAAGGTCGTGCTTGCGGTAAATGCGATAGCTGCCGTCTTCGTAAACAAGGTTTCGTTGACGCAGGTGTTGAAGATCCGACACGTTACATACCGAAATAACAAGGTAGGGTTTATGAAAAATTTAAAATCAAACATTATTCTTTCTGCTGCTTTCTCTGCAGCTGCATTGTTTGCTTCAGTTGCACACGCTGACAACGACAAGCTTCAACAAGCATATAAGAGCACTAACGTAAAATCTTCGTTAATTAATGTTTGTAAAGAAGAAACTGGCAAAGGTAAAAAACTAACTGCCGCTGAAGTTAGCAAATACTGTACTTGTGCTGTTGAAGCAGATGGTCGTTTAACCAATGCTCAAAAATGGGAAATCCAAAGCACAATCAACCAGAAGAAAAGCCCTGCAACACTCGCTTTTGTTCAAAAACAAAATAAAGACCTTCAAGCATGTTTCGGTCCTCAGTTAACAGGTAAATTAAAAAATTTAACTGAAGAAGCAATGAAATCTGCTCAAGCGAAAAAATAATTTTCGTCTTAAAAAAGCCTGCAAATGCAGGCTTTTTTATTGCTTTAAGTTCAAAGTAAATTCTGTATGATGGTCATATTTCACATACTTTGTTTAAGCCCATTTAGGGATAAGACATGAAAAAGGAAATCTTCATGACTGAAATTAGCTTACCAAATCAAACCTTCCCAACCACCTCAGGTGAAGTCAACCTTGCAGAACTAAACAATGACTGGCTGATCATCTACTTCTACCCTAAAGATTCAACACCAGGATGTACGACGCAAGCCATTGGGTTTTCATGCTTAAAAGATCAGTTTGATGCGCTTAATACACCAATCTACGGCATTTCTCGCGACTCGGTTAAAGCCCATCAAAACTTCACTGAAAAGCAAAATCTAAGCATTGATTTAATCAGTGATAAAGAAGAAGTGCTATGTCAGCATTTCGATGTGATTAAAGAAAAAAATATGTATGGCAAAAAGGTTATGGGCATCGAACGCTCAACCTTTATTTTCCATAATGGAAAGCTGGTAAAAGAATATCGTAAAGTCAAAGCTGCAGGCCATGCAGAACAAGTCTTAGAAGATTTAAAAGCATTACAAGCTGCATAAAAGTAATGATTTGAGCCCGCTCCTTTAGGAATGGGCTCAAATTTAATGAGGACATATAACTAGAGCAATAATGAAATTGCAATTCCCCACATCACAACGCCAATAATAAAGTCTAAAACTTTCCATGCCTTTGCACTTTGGAAGAGCGGTAATAAATAGCGCGCACCAAATCCGAGGACAAAGAAAAACACCCATGAAGCTGTAATTGCCCCAATCGCAAAATATACAGCAGTCGACTCAAACTTCGTTGAAATAGACCCAATCAGCACAACCGTATCGAGATATACATGTGGATTTAACCACGTTAAAGCCAAGCAAATCAGCACCAACTTCAATAGTTTGGTTTCATTCTTCTCACTGGGCGCTAAACTGCTCGAAGTTTTAAAGGCTTGCAGAAAATGCTGTGCCCCATAAACTGCTAAAAACGTTGCGCCCAAATATTTCGCAACACTCACAATTTCCGGATGACTTTCAACCAATTGGGAGAATCCGAGCACCCCCAATAAGATGAGTATCGAATCAGAAGCAGCACAAATAGCGCAGAGCCAAAAGACATACTGCTTTTTTAACCCTTGCTTGAGAATAAACGCATTTTGCGCACCAATCGCGATAATTAGGCTAAATCCAATTGCGAGCCCTTGCATATAACTGTGCAACATTTTTAACTACACTTTCAAAGCTTTAAATGAATCTTGCTATTATCTAAGCTTATTGCTAAAAATAAGTATTTATAAATAAATATCAATATAACTAAGTTTTTCTTAGTTTATGTAATTTCTAATACTCGTAGGTGACTCATGTTACAAAGCAAACATAGTGAAGCATTTCTTGCGGTTGCAGAAACAGGAAGCTTTGAACAAGCGGCACTGCGTTTAAATATTACGGCATCTGCGGTCACGCTCAGGCTACAAACCTTAGAAAAGAAATTAGGTCATGTGCTCATTGTGCGTGAACGGCCCTGCCGCCCAACACTCGCAGGCCAATCTTTATTGCATTATTTACAACACAGCAAATTACTAGAACATAATTTTCTGCAAAATCTAACAGGACAAACGGCGAATGCGTTTTATCAAGTCAATATTGCAACCAATGCTGACTCACTTGCGACATGGCTGCTTCCGCTACTCAAAGATCTCTTAATTGAAGAAAAAATCGTGATTCATTTTCAGGTCGATGATCAGTCACAAACACATCATTTATTAGAAGCAGGACTAGTCAATGCCTGTGTTACAACAGAATCAGAAGCCATGAAAGGCTGCGTTGCAGAATATCTGGGTGAAATGCATTATCGCTTTGTAGCAACCCCTGATTTTATCCAAAGATGGTTCGATCAAGGCGTGACGCGAAATGCCTTAAGGGCTGCTCCTGCACTGATTTTTAATGAGAAGGATGACCTGCATACGCAATCGATTCAAAAAAATTTCGGACTCAATCCTTCACAATATCCGCATCATTTCATTCCCTCTTCAACGGCATTTTTTGATGCCATTACGATGGGGTTGGGCTATGGATGGTTACCCGACTATCAAAGCAAAGACTTATTAGCAGCGGGAAAATTGATAGAGCTTTCAACAGAACTCAGTATTGATTTAGCCTTGTATTGGCATCACTGGAACCAACAATCTGTTCAATTACAAAAATTGACTGCTGTTGTGCTGCAACATGCCAAAGATCATATGTGTTAAACTCTGTAAGACTACGGTTATTCAAGCCGCCATTGGCCTTTGAGCTGTATCAATACTTGCTCACCTACTCCACCGAGTGCTTTACGCATACCAAAATCACTACGCTTAATGGTTGCTAAAGATTGAACATCCAACACTTTTGGATTTTGCGGGCTTGGGGTGAGTGTGGTATCGAAGATCACAGGCTTAGTGATGCCACGAATGGTGAGATCCCCTCGAATCATATATTTCGCATAAGCCACGGGTTCGATTTGTTTACTGACAAACTTCACGTGCTTAAATTCAGCGGCATCAAAATATTCACTGCCCAAGATTAATCCTTTCAAGCTTGGGTTACTAAAACTGATGCTATCCACATCTAACACTAAATGCGCTGAACCTTTATGCGGAATTTCAGGATCAAATTTTAGGTTCGATTGAACCTTATTAAAGCGGCCTTCTACAATAGACAGCCCCACAGATTTAATACCAAAAGTGACCTGACTATTAGGCGTTAGCGTCCATTCAGCAGCATGTAGGGGAAATACGCAACATAAAGCGAAGGCTCCCATATATTTTGCAAACGTTCCCTGACGCAAACTCATGTTTTTCTCCTGAATAAAACACAGCCTAAAAGCACTACAATGTTTATTTTTTTACTCCATTGTGGTGCTAGAACTTTAGCGTTTTTTTATAGCAGATTTGTTTTATCCTGAGTCATAAATTTGTGTTGAAGTTGTTTATAAATGTCTGTCTGTTGAAATTTTTGCAAAAAATCAATGGTACCTTGAGGAAAGGCATCTCGTTCAATTTCACCACGAAAATACGCTTCACGTACTGGTGTCGCAGAAATCGCCCCTTCTAGACTATCCAGCTCAACCATTTCCCACTCAGGGAAGAATTTTAAATAATAAGAAGAATCATCTTTAAAATGCCCGATCAAACCGACTTTTGCATTCGTTTCAATTACATCATTCACCAAAGATTTGACTAACTTTTGCCATTTTTCATCGTTATATACATCTATCACATGCACAAACTTGATTCGCTTCTGATCTTGCTCTGAAAAATTCGACAGGATCATCTGCTCACGTTCTACGGCCAAAAATGGATTTTTGATATTACGTTCATTTTGCGCCGAACCCAGTGCTAAAAGCACATATTGACTTTGTTGCAAGGCAATTTTAATGGTTTGCAGATGTGCTAAATGGAACGGCTGAAAACGCCCAATGAAAACCAAATAATCAAATGTATATTTCATATCAAATCAAACTTTTTATGAACTGAGCAGTTGTGCCACAGGCTGAAATATGCGACATAATGTCGAGCATAAAATCAAAACGAAACTTTTACGCAAGGATAGTACGATGACACTGAGCTGTATTCAACAACCCCATGAACATTTGAATGCGAATTTGGACAATGGCGTACTGACCTTGGCCATTAACCGACCTCAGGCGAAGAACGCGCTGTATACAGAATTATATCTGTGGATTGCAAAGGCATTAGATGAAGCTGATCAGGATACTTCAGTGCGTGTAGTTGTACTCCGTGGTCAAGATGCGGACTTCAGTGCGGGCAATGACATGCAAGATTTCATGAAATCTGCTGCTCAAAAAGGGCAAGCTCCAGCTTCTGAAGGCGCACCGTTCATTTTATTAAAATCTGCTGCTCAATTTTCTAAGCCGTTGATCGCTGCGGTTCGTGGTGTTGCCATTGGGATTGGTGTTACGATTCTGCTTCATTGCGATCTTGTCTACAGCGACAATACTGCCCTATTCCAAATTCCGTTTGTGAGCCTTGGTCTATCGCCTGAAGGTGCATCGAGCAAGCTATTGGTTCAACAAGCCGGCTACCATAAAGCGGCTGAATTACTCTTAACCGCTCAGAAGTTTGATAGTGCGACAGCGCTTTCAGCGAATTTGGTCAATAGCATTGAAGAAGATGCTTATGCGACAGCTGCGAAAAAAGCAGCACAGTTATCTGCTCTACCACTCGCTTCTTTGGTTCAATCAAAAGCATTAATGAAACATAATGTAGATGAAATCGTGGCATGGATTGACCATGAAGCTGAGATTTTCATGGATCGTGTTGGCTCCCCAGAAATGATGGAAGCTGTTGCAGCCTTTATGCAAAAACGCAAACCAGACTTCTCTCAGTTCAATTAATTTTTTAATGGAACTTAAAAAACCACTCATATTTGGGTGGTTTTTTTCATCTCAGCCCCAATCTATTTTCTAAATTAAAAACTGGACATTTCCACATGACAGCATCACAAACTGACAATAAATCTGAAAAGAAACGCTACTACGAACCTGCACCTGAAGGCATCGATATCGAAAATTTTAAAAAAGTTGTACAAAGCCGTCGTTCTGTACGTAAGTTTACCGACAAGGCCATTCCAAACGATGTTTTAGATGAATGCTTAGACCTTGCCCTGCTTGCGCCAAATTCATCAAATTTACAGCCTTGGACATTCTATGTCGTTCAGAACCCTGCAAAGAAAAAACAGTTGGTGAAAGCTTGCTTAGGGCAACTTGCGGCAAAAACTGCTGCTGAATTGATTGTCTGTGTCGCGCGTACCGACCGTGTAGATGAAATGGCTAAACGTAATATTTCGGAATTTCCATTTCCTGAAGCACCTGCAGCTGTGCAAAAGTATTACAAGTTTATTCCCTATAACTATAAAACAGGTTACTTCAACGCACTAGGTAACTTTAAGAAAGTAGCTTTCAAAGTTGCACGTACACTGGATAAACAATTGCCTGTAACAGCATTTAATGAAGCAGATGCAAAACTTTGGGCGAGCAAAACCACAGCATTGGCTTGTGAAAACTTAGTTTTGGCTTTACGTGCCTATGGTTTTGACAGTTGTATGATGGAAGGTTTTGATGAACCTTTGGTGAAGAAGATTTTAGGATTAAATGCCCAGCAATACCCAGTGATGGTGATTGGTGCAGGTGAACGTGCTAAAGATGGTGTGTTCTTCCCGCAGTATCGTTTTGACCGTGATTTATTTATTCAGAAGGTTTAACTTGCTTTCAATTGAATACTCACAACCGCAATTGACTGCATAACTTTAAATATTAGGTAAGTCCCGTCTCCCTTCGGGAAGAGGAGCATTCTTCGTAAGAGGATGAGGGGCATAATCTGATAAATCCTCTCCCTAACCCTCTCCTTTAAAAGGAGAGGGAACTTTCATTATGAATTAAAAACTTACATCCACCATTTGAATAAACTCAAATGCCGGCTCTTCATAAGGATGACTTGCTTTTAAAGCCCTTGCGACCTCACTCGCTTTATCTTCAGGCACGATGGTTTCCACGCGCCATTCAGGAATTTGCTCCAACATATCCAACTCACCAATAAATGGATTTGCACCTTTTACAGGTTTAAACTGCCCTGTTCCAAGTACTTGCCAAGCACAGTGTTCATAGTTTCCGATACCACCTGCTCCTGCTTCAAATACGGCCAGTTTAGTCGATTCTAAGTGAGACTCAGGTACATAATAAATCAGTTTTAACATTGGCTATTCCAGACGCTATTGAGCAGCTACATCATTTAAAGCACTGCAAATCATTTTTAATGCCACATTATTCGATGCATGCGGATAGGTAGCATATAAACCTAGTTTCGGTAATTCCATATCTGTTTGAATGACTTTGACCGAATCATTTAAAAACTTCAGTAAATATTCGGGCACAAAACTCAGCCCCATACCCATATTAATCAAATTTAAATGCTGCATGACATTGGTCACCCACAGCATGTGATCATGTTGTTGCTGATCAAAAGGAATTAAGGCATTTAAGGTATCGTAAAATACAGGAGAAGCATTTTGTTCACACATAATAATGGTGTGATTTTTTAATTCTTGAAGTTTTAAGATTCGATCTGAGGGATGCAGATGCGCTGCACCGACCAAATAAATTTGCTCACTTAAAACCTGAATATTGGTAAAGTCGTCATGACTTAAGTGATAACGAGTAAAACTAATATCCAATTCAGTATTTTTGAGTTTTTGGATTTGCTCTGTACACGTCAAGCTATGTAAATGTATTTTTAAATCAGGAATATGTTGTTTTAATTGCGCCAAAATACTTGGCATAATTTTCAATTCTGCGACATTTAAAAAGCCAATATGTATTTGATTATTTTTGGCTTGCGCCACGTGGCGAGCTGCTGCTACAGCTTGTTTAGCATTTTCTAGTGCTTGCTCGGCATATTTCAGAAAAGCCTGCCCTTCATCGGTCAGTAAGACTTTGCGAGCAGAACGTTCAAATAATTGCACCCCAACCTCTTGCTCTAAGTCTTTAATTTGCTGACTAAGCGATGGTTGTGCTGTAAATAGTTTTTCCGCTGCCTTAGTGAAACTTTGTTCTTTCGCCACCGTCACAAAATAACGTAAATGTCGTAATTCCATTCGCTTCACTCCACATACTTACTACATCACCCGTGTCATGCAGTCAAAATACCAATAGATCTATAGTTTATATGAATATCCATTCTACTCGGAAAATCATTTGCCTAGACTTCGGACTATTCCAAGTTTGCGCTTCACATACACATGGAGTTTTGTATGACACAGCAATTCGATACCGATGTTCTGATTATTGGCACAGGGCCTGCAGGTTCTACTTTAGGTTTGGCCTTGGCAAATTACGGCATTCAGGTTCAGCTTTTTACCCAATTTAATTGGTTAGCTAATAGCCCGCGTGCCCATATTACCAACCAACGTGCGATGGAAGTGTTGCGTGACTTAGGTATCGAAGAACAGGTCAAAGAAATTGCAACTCCTTGGGAGCAGATGGGTGAAAGCCTCATTACCACAAGTCTTGTCGGTGAAGAAATTGCCCGTATGAGTGCTTGGGGCACGGGCGATGAACGTCATGGCGATTATATTAAAGGTAGCCCCTGTCCATTAGTCGATCTTATTCAACCGAAAATGGAAGCTTTGTTGGTAAAAAATGCAGCCGAGCGTGGTGCAATTTATAATTTTAATACTGAATATTTGTCCCATATACAAGATGAACATGGCGTAACAGCAACATTCCTTAATCGCATTACCCAAACTGAATTTAGCTTACGTGCCAAATATTTAATTGGTATGGATGGTGCTCGCTCTAAAGTGCTTGAAGAGCTTGATTTACCCATGGAAGGGGTGATGTCTCGCGCAGGTACAGTCTATGTCATGTTTAAAGCTGATCTTTCCAAATATGTGCAACACCGCCCTGCCATTTTGCAATGGATTGTTAACCCTGAAGCGAGCTTTGGTGATCTGGGCATGGGCTTACTCCGTGCCATTACACCGTGGAATGAATGGATTATGGGTTGGGGCTTTGATATTTCCAAAGGCGAACCGCAAGTGACCGAAGAACAAGTTCGGGCACGTTTAAATGCCTTTGTTGGTGTAGAAGTTGAAAATGTCGAAATTCAAAAACTGTCTTATTGGTATGTGAACCAAACATGGGCAACCGAATATTCAAAAGGACGTGTATTCTGCGGCGGTGATGCGGTACATCGTCATCCACCATCAAGTGGCTTAGGCTCAAATACCTGCATGCAGGATGCCTTTAACCTCGGTTGGAAATTGGCATATGCAATTAAAGGTTGGGCTACTCCTGCTCTACTTGAGTCCTATACCACTGAACGTGCGCCTGTGGGCAAGCAAATCGTGGCGCGTGCCAATCAATCTCGCTTTGACTATAAACATCTCAAAGAGGTATTTGGTTTTGACCAAGGCATCACAACTCAAGCTCAAATGATGCAAAGAATTTTTTCGGAAGATGAACAAGCTGCAGAAATTCGTCAAAAGCTATATCAAGCCTTAGAAATTAAAAACTTTGAGTTTAATGCTCAAGGTGTCGAGTTGAATCAACGTTATACATCCAATGCGGTGATTGCTGAATCTGAACCTGAGATCTTTGCCAAAGATCAACAGCTTTACTTGCAAGCAACCACGCGTCCGGGGGCTAAAGTTCCACATACTTGGATTATTGATGCCAAAGGCGATAAGCAATCAACGTTAGATATTACAGGGCATGGTCGTTTCACCCTACTGACAGGTCTTTCAGGCAAAGGTTGGAAATCTGCTGCTGAATCGTTGAATCTACCTTATTTAGATGTGATTCAAATTGGATCACGTGAATATCGTGACGTTTATGGGACATGGAATGCGAAATCTGAAATCCATGAATCAGGCGCTGTCTTAGTTCGTCCAGATGGTTATGTCGCTTGGCGATACCAAGACAGTACTAATGCTGCTTTTGATTATGAAAATACGTTGAAGGCGGTCTTAAAGCAGATTCAGTTAATGATTTAAATAGAATCATTAACAGTCAATCATCAAATCAAATTTTAATATTTGATCACGGAACCTGCGACATGGATGTCGCCCGTTAGACTCTGTCGGACTAAATGTTGAGTTGGTATTGTCTCTAAATTTACCACGTACAGTGCTCAAAATTGCCTACCTCTGACACCTGCTTCAAATACGGCAAGTTTGGTAGATTCAAGATGCTATTCAGGTATGAAGTAGATAAGCTTGAGCATTGCATTTGATATATGAAAATTTACCTAATGCTAAGTTATATTAAACCCATTAAGAATATATAAAGATTAACAATGACTAAAACCTTTGAACAACAATGGAATGATCACTTTCCAAATAAAGTACCTATTCCTTACGTATTAAAATTTTATTTTTCGGAATATTGGTTTCGTATGCATAGCTTGCCCGAGTCTAAACAATATGCAGACACAACAGAAGAAGTGCTACTTTTATTAGATCGTCAAAATCAGATCATCACAGATTGTTTAGGCTTAGATACCTCGGTTTACCTTGTGACAGGTAATTATGTTACGCCACATTATTCTCAGCCAGAGCCAAATTATTTCCACCCTGAGTATGATAGAAGAAAAATCATTTCCTACAATTTAATAGAATCACCTTCTATGAATCTACATCAGATAGATCCTGAATACTTTGATGATGGTGATGAAAATGATGTCTGTTTTATACCCTTATACACTCAAATAATATGGGAGCCTAAAAAACATGATGATTTATTATTAAAAATTGCAAATGAAGAAATTCATGCATTTCTCGTTTCATTTGAAAAAAAAATTATTGTTGCACCTTATGATGGTGGTATTGATTTTATTATTTGGGATAAGAAGTTTAAAAAGCAATTGAAAGAAAAATATAGTGCTTTGTTACCATCTAACGCGGAAGGCTTATAAAAACCGCCTCACGGCGGTTTCAATTGTTCAAATATTACATCTGCAACGCATAACCCAAAAATAAAAACACCAACTGCAAACACACCACTGCACCAAAAAGCTTCCAACCCTTTTTACGCAGCGCAGACTTATCCACTGCCGAATATTCTACTATTTTAATCATGTCATCACCTCATCATGAGTGTTGATACTGAACTCGTTTACTTATCCATCTTTCTTTTATCTTGCTAGTCTTTAATCTTGCATAGTTATTGTGCATAAATTACACACTAGCATGTTTCCACAAATATAAAAGCAAAATCTAAACCAAGTTCAGTGGGAGAAATAAAAATTTAAAACCAACAAAAAACCACCCGCAGGTGGTTAAAAATCGAAAGCGATTATATGTGTAAAAATAAGCATTCACAATAATTAATATATCTTTTGGTAAATTTTAAACATAAAAAAAGCCACCCGAAGGCCACTGCTGTCCCACAATTTTTCACAAGAGGAAGCTCATTTGAGCTTCCTCTTGTTTTTGGGTATTTTATCGGGTGAAAATAAAGCTTTTAAAGTTCTTCTTTCAAACAAATTCACTTGAATTATTCTGAGTAAACGTTGAACTGTCCAACCTGTTTTTCCTAAATGTTGAGCGAAACTCACCAA
>NZ_VOZA01000002.1:0-191939 GCF_013420015.1 Acinetobacter sp. YH12039
GAAAATGTATATCGTTGGCAGAAGAAATTATTTAGACCAATTATCAAAAGCTTCATTGATGACTTTATTCTCGATAAAAATCATCTGCTACCACAGAGAATCTTTAAATAATAGTGCGTAAGTCCTAATTTATTATAAAGATTGAATTTTTGCGGATTATGGCAAATATGTGTGCCAATTTCAAACCGATTACCTTAGCGCAATTAAAGTCGCAAAACTTGCCTGAAATCAGTTTTGAATATCCTGAGGAAGTCTATCCAAATTATGATTTACCGCTGCTCTTTAAGTCTGAGCAAGGGCTAGAGTGGCGAAAAGTGGGTTTTGGCATGGTGCCTAAATGGGCCGAAGACAAATCTATTGCACTAAAAACCTATAATGCCCGAAATGAAACTTTGTATCAAAAGCCGTCTTTTATCAATGCGATCTCAAAATGTAAGTTTGGCGTAATTCCAGTGTCTGAATTTTATGAGTCTATGTATATCGACAATAAACCGCAGCGTTGGAGTGTTAAACGCAAAGATGGAGAAGCGTTTTATATCGCTGCCTTATATGACATTTGTCGGCAAGGTGATGAGATTGTACGTTCTGCAACCATGATTACGATGGATGCTATTCAGCATGAGATGATGAAACACTTTCATGAGCCAGGTAATGTAAAACGCTCAGTGATTGTGATTCCGCATGCACGATTAGAGGAATGGCTGAGTTGGAAATCACCGAATATCCAAAGTTTTGTACAGGGTTTTCCTGTTGACGAATTTGAATGTGAGCATGCACCCAAAATAAAAATCGAAAAAATCAGTCCCCAACTGAACTTTTTCGATTGATACTTCGGTGATGCAGAATGCTTAGCGCGCTAAGTTTTTGAAAATGTGCTTTAAACTTTCCATGGTTTTTTCAATTTGTAGCGGTGTTAAGCCTTCAAAAGATTGTTCTAGAACGACATTCGTTAGATCGTTAATCTTTTGCGTCATAGCAGTGCCTTTATCGGTTAACACGACGCGAGTAATACGTGCATCATCTTCACAAGAATAAGTGTCTACTAAGCCTTCATCTTTTAAGCGATAAACAATTTTGGTTGTCGTCGACATTTTAGACACGACCATTTCAGATAAATCCGAAACGCTCGCATGTGGTTTAGACTTGAGTGCGAGCAGGATGCGACGACGTGAATTATCTACGCCATACTTTTTTAAGGCATGGTCGACGTTTAAAACATATTGTGAATGCACCTGAGTGACCCAGTAGAAAGGAAAATTTTCTAAACTAAAGTCATCGGTGGATGGTAAAAATTTTGAATACTTTTTTGTCATGAAGGAGTCCCCTGAATATTTGTTTTAATTTTATTTAATGTTTTAACATTCTATTGAAAAATAGAGGGTAATAGCAAGAGTTCACAATAAAAAAATAGAAAGTAGAAGATATCTCATTTTTAGATTATCTTAATAGATTATATTGATATTCTTTCCAAGCGATTAAAAGAGAATAAAAGCAAAGTTGGGTAAAGAGATAGTGTAGTGAAAATAAATAAGTTTTTAATTTGAATTGAATATTAATATTTTTTACCAAAAGGTAGAAATAAATAATTCATTAGATTTGTCATACAATCTCATACAACGTATTTAATTACATTTAATTAAAAGTCAGGTGAATTCATACTTTTTTTAAAGTGGAAGAGGAGATCTCAAAAAGTAGGTTTTAACATCTAGATGTGTATTTTATATCGCCCATTCGATTTGTAATACATTCAGCGTTTTTAACATTTTGTCATATTGTTGCTGCGAAAAAATATGCTTGAATACATTACAAATGCGCAAGATTATGCATAATGGAATGGTCTCTAGTTACACAGGTTAAATTTATGGATCCGTCGCCGTGCGTTGGTCTGATTGAAGATATTCTTACAATCCAGAATGAGGAAGAGAGCTAATGGAATTTTTGTTAGATCCTGGAATCTGGGTTGGTTTACTTACATTAATTATTTTAGAAATTGTACTAGGGATTGATAACCTAGTCTTCATTGCCATTTTGGCAGAAAAACTCCCTCCAGAACAACGTGACAAAGCCCGTATACTTGGTCTTTCACTCGCATTGTTAATGCGATTAGGATTGTTATTTGCAATCTCTTGGTTGGTCACATTAACAAAGCCCCTGATTACCGTTTTTGATTGGACATTCTCTGGTCGAGATCTCATTTTATTGTTCGGTGGATTATTCTTAGTCTATAAGGCGGTCACAGAGCTGCATGAGAAATTAGAAGGTAAACCAGAAGTTCAAGTGACAACAAAAGTGGCTTATGCGAGCTTTACAGCAGTCGTGGCGCAAATTGTTGTCTTAGATGCAGTTTTCTCTCTAGATTCTGTCATTACAGCAATCGGTATGGTCGACAACATTTATGTCATGATGGCTGCAATGATTGTTGCAATGGCTGTGATGTTACTTGCATCTAAACCGTTAACGGCCTTTGTTAACCGACATCCGACCGTCGTGATCTTATGCTTAAGCTTCTTATTGCTTATTGGTATTAGTTTGATTGCAGAAGGTTTTGGTTTCCATATTCCGAAAGGCTATATCTACTCAGGTATTGGTGTTGCGATTATCATCGAAGCCTTTAACCAGTTTAGTCAGCGTAATGCTCAAAAACACGAAGCGAAAATTCCATTACGTCACCGTACTGCAGACAGTATTTTAAAGCTGATGGGTGGACGCTTAGAAGCCGATCAAGTCGGTAATCAAGCACAAGAAACCTTTGCAGACGAAGAACGTTACATGATTGGTGGTGTATTGACGCTTGCAGAGCGTTCAGTTGCGTCGATCATGACCCCTCGTAATCAAATTTCTTGGGTTGATTTAAATGACACACCTGAGCAAATTCGTGAGCAAGTCCTTTCAGTGCCGCACAGTTTATTCCCTGTGTGTCGTGGTAGCTTGGACAAAGTGATTAGTATTGTCCGTGCGAAAGAACTTATTGATGTTCTAGATAGCGAAGATGATCTAAAAGTATTGATTAAACGTCATCGTCCGATCTTTATTTTCCAAAAAATGAAGGTGATTGATGCGATTAATACCTTGCGTACCTCTAAAGGCTCTTTGGTACTGGTTACGGATGAATTTGGTGCGGTACAGGGTCTGATTTCACCACTCGATGTGTTTGAAGCAATTGCTGGTGAATTCCCAGATGCGGATGAACAACTTGATTTGATTAAAATCGATGATGAACATTGGAAAGCTTCAGGCA
Organism: Acinetobacter sp. YH12039; assembly: GCF_013420015.1. Classification (NCBI taxonomy): domain Bacteria; kingdom Pseudomonadati; phylum Pseudomonadota; class Gammaproteobacteria; order Moraxellales; family Moraxellaceae; genus Acinetobacter; species Acinetobacter sp. YH12039. The sequence continues at coordinate 3,239 of NZ_VOZA01000002.1, forward strand.
TGCTCGATCTGTATCAGTTAGAACTTGAATTGGAAATGCTGGATTTGATCGAAGAAGATGATGGTTATATCAGTGTTTCAGGTCTTATTTTAGATCAGACCCACGGCAATGTAGAAGTCGGTACTGTGGTTGATTTTAAAGGCATTCAATTTAAAGTCACGGCAATGGATGAAAACCGCATTAAAACGGTTGATATCTATTACCAGGCCTAATGCTCAAATATTAAAAATGACCCTAAGACAGCTTTTCGAAGCTGTCTTTTTTGTATGACTAGAAAGTATAAGAAATCCTATCCAAGGAGGCTGTAATTCACTATGTTAAAACGTATTATATTTACATGATGTAACAGTCAAAAAACGCTGCAACTTTTGGGCTTTTAGAGGGCTAAAACGATTCAAAAGTAAGAAATATTGATAGGGTTGATTTTAAAAAAGCATGAGGGTAAATAGCGATTCATTTTTAACTTGGGGTTTTAATCATCATTGATGATCTATGAATAATTTTATTTCATTTAAATACCGCTTCGGAAAACTTTATAACTAGGGACTTTGAAAAAACATCAAAGTTAATCCATTAAGAAAATGGGTGTTGGTATGGCGATCACTGAGAATATCATTGATTTTTGCAAACTCACGATTGAAGAAAAACATGAGTTGTTTCAACGGCTCTGGGAGTTTGATCAATGTATTTTTCCAACTTCTAGGATTGAGCAACTTTATCAATACATGCATGACCCAGATATTGTTGCCTTACCAATCATTCAGTATTTTGAGCAGGAAAAACTGATCGGGCAAAACATTGTGCGTATATTAAAAATTATGCATAACAATCGGCCGATTTTTATTTTTAATTCACGGGCAGGGGTATTGGTTGATTATCGTCGGAAAAACCTGACCTTAAATTCGGCGATTAAAGTGGCGATGCAGCATCAGATTCGATTTCCAGCGATTCCTATGTGGTTTGTGGCTACATTGGCACAACCAAAGGTATATACATTATTTGCCTCGCGCTCTGTTAAGTTTTATCCAAGGCATGGTGTCCCGATGCCCACTGAGTATGCGGATGTTTTAAACAGTTATAAAATCCGTCAGCATGATGTGCAGCATCGCGCTGAGGATATTTTTGTTCATCGTTGTGATTTACCGAAGGTGACGCCTGAGCAATTGGTTCGGCTACGGAAAAAATCTGATGAACATGTTCAATTTTTTATGCAGCACGTGCCAGATTATTTTGATGGCATGGGTTTAATGTGTATTTGTAAATTAAATGTTTCAACTATTTTTGAAGCAAGTATGAATCTGGCAGTTGGGCGGGCAGTTTAATGACGGACATGGATGTGTTATGCGACAAATGACGATATATCGATTATTCGGTTTCGGCGCGGCGATCTTTTTAACGGCTTGTCAGCCAGCAGAGCAAAAAGTACAGGAGCAATCGCAGAAATGTGTTGCCCCCGAAAAACTGGTCAAACAAATTTATGATCAAGAGTTGAAATTGCATGCTTTGAGTAAAGATCAACTTGCTGCCTATTTTGAGCCATCGTTAGTGGAACGTATGCAAGCAGAAATTAACTGTAAGCAGTCGCAACAAGAGTGTAATGTGGATTTTGATATTTTCACGGACAGCCAAGATCCGCAGCAAAATTCCAAAAAGGGCGTACAGCCTAAACTGAGTTTTGATGAAAATAAAAACGTTGTTCGTGCTGAGTTTAAAATTGGTGATGAAGCCAAAGTCTTAAATTATGAAATGAGTGATGGCGACTGTTCAAAAATCAAAAATATTGTCTATGCGGGGGACTATGACCTCGACATGATTTTGAGTAATCCAACAGAAACGATCGAAGATTCAGAAATGTTTGATGCCAATGCTGCAATTGACAGTACGGCACAGTAAATTTTTTGTCGCATATTAATTAGTACAAAACAGTATGAATCCCTGAACAGCTTGAGTCTTTACTCAAGCTGTTTTTGTTTTTCTCAAGCTATCATAGCTTCATAGTGCATAAATTTGCATGTTGGCAAGTTGATTGAAATCATCTTCATTGAGATTATAAATTTCATCTAAAAATGCAACATTGAAACTGCCGACACTTGAGCTAATTTCATAGGCTTTTTGACCCGCAATCGCAAAGTGCAAATGTGCTGCGACCGTGCCAGCAGTTAGCGTTTCACTCACGGCGCAATAAGCCGCTGTTAACGCACCTAAAGCGCAGCCAGAAGCCGTCACTTTGGGTTGTAAGTAAGATCCACCATTAATCTGTATCACAGCATTCATTTCTTTTGATAAGATGAAATCCGATTCGCCTGAAATTGCCACACATTCACAGTGTTCTAATAAGGGCGCAGCATTTAAATAAATCTCGGCACTATTGAGTGTGCTATCGACACCGCGTGACTCACCTTGATTACCTGCAAGACCACTGATTTCTGATGCATTGCCACGGATTATGCTTGGCTTGTACTGGAGTAATTGATCAACCATTTCAGATCGCCACGGCAAAACGGGGCCATAACCGACAGGGTCAAGCACCCAAGGTTTATTTAAATTTTGTGCTGTTTGTGCAGCAATTTGCATGGCCTGCATTTGTTCAGACGTTGGCGTACCTAAATTGATATTCAATGCACTGGCAATTGAGGCAAAGCTTTCGGCTTCAAAGGGATTGTCAATCATTGCAGGAGAAGCACCCGCAGCCAAAAGGACATTGGCGACATAATTACTCGCGACTGCATTGGTGAGGATATGCACCAAAGGTTGTTTGGATTGAAGTTCAATCCACGCATTGATGACGCTTTGCAAAAGCGGGCTATTTAAGTCAGTCAATTCACTGTTCATGGTCGTTTCAAAATTTTCAGATTGATTCATCGGTTTCTCCCTTAGCGGGTGAAGTAATGGTCTTGATGTTTACAATTACGGCAGAACAGGGTCACATAATCTGCGGCATCATAATCGACAGAGAGCTCTTGTGAACCACAGTACATGCAGCGCTTTGTGGAATAAAAATTTAAGCGAGGTTCGATTTTTTTCCAAGCATGGCGTATTGGCTGCACAAAGATACTTTCATCGAGTCCTAAAAAGTTAAAGAGCAAAATTTCACTCATTTTACTAAAGGGGAGTTGTGGCGGACGAGGGAGGGTAAAAGTTTCCCATTTTTCCTGTAAGCCACGTTCACGGTATTGCTGTAAGGTCTTTTTTAACAGATTGGTGTTAATGAAATTTTCATTACGAACTTGCAGGGCTTTTTGTTTATGTAGATATTCGAGTGCTGACTGAATCATATAATAAATCTGCCCAACCGCTAAATGGTCGAGTAGGCGATAACAGAACACTTGAAAGCTTTTATTCCCTGCAATTTGAATACCCCATGTCTTACAGTAAAACTGCATGAATTGCACAATTTCTTGAAAAAGTAGGAGATACAAGCATTCTTTCACTTCGTCAGCACTTTTAAAGGGAACACCCAAGGCTAAATTTTCATAAAACCAATGACGGAGTTGCTGCGCTACGCTAAAAAGACTGGGCTCCGAATAGCCATCCAGACGGACATTGATATAATACTGTTCAGCTTGTAGTGCATCATCTTTCACAATCAAAATTTGCTCATGCACGAGATGCTTTTTGAGTGATTGTTGGAAGAAATAATTCGGGCTGATGTTATGATACTTAATAGCGTCCCAGTCGATAAATTCTTGATGCGCCGTATGTTCTTGGACGTGATTATCCAATAAAGCCAGCAAAAAGAGTTTCTGTAAAAAACTCAGTTCACTTAATTCACGTTCAACGATATCTTTATTTTTGAGTTTACGCTGTTCTTGTAAACGGGTTTCTTTCAGTAGTTTTTTTCGCGCAGCCTGACAGTTTTCACAATGACAGTTGTATTGCTGTTCTGGAAATATTTGATGATGACAGTGGCTACACTGATAAAAATTAAATTCTTGCTCATCTAATTTTTCAGCATCTACCCAATACATAGATGCACGACACAACGGGCATTGCGTACTTTCATCCATTTGTTTGCGTAGAATATTGAACATGTTGCCAGCGTTTCTTGAAAGGTTAAATTGATTATACACATCTCTGTTTAAAGACGGGTTTGCAATTTCAGTTGCAGCAGCTCAGGCGAGAAGTCGACAAATAAAAAAAGCTGCATAGTGATGATGCAGCTTTTAGTTAGAATGGATTATTAATAGGCGGCTGGGCATGGGATCGATTCGTCCTCCTCTCCAACTTGTTTGGCTTGTATTAAGGCTTGCACTTTTTTAGACGCGACTTTTTTAGTGCCTAATGCACTATATGAGTTAAGTAATGAACTGACCTCAAAGGCTTTGAGTGGAATCCCTTCGCAAGTCATAAACATTGCAATTACTTGATGGTCGATATTTGCAGCATCAAGCGCTTGCAGGGTCTTCATATTTTCAATACGGATGATGTGTTCTTTAATAAACATAATGCACCTCTTTTTGTTTTAGCCTGATGATTTTGCTTTTGGCAATTAAGTAGATGCAAAACGCATGCTCAAATGTTTTGAGTAGACATTTTAAAGCAGATAAACTTTATAATTATTTACTAAGATATTGAAAATAAATTATTAATTTAAAAGTAACAAAATAATATTGATGCGTATGGCTATGTCTAATGAATTCTCAAAATGCTTAAACTGTTGAAAAAGAAACATCTTGGTGCATCGTTTAAACAGAAGTATGCAATCAAATACAAATTAGAAGATTGATATGAATTACGTACTAAGGTGCTTTTTGGAAGGAATCACCTAAGCGATTGGATTTGAAAAGTATATTTGTATATATTGAGCTTATAATTTTTAATGATCTAGGCTTCTAGGATTGAAACCAAGCGGAATCTACTGAACTTGATACACAGCATGATTCAGCTGGATTTCTAAAGGTTTTGATCTTTTTTTATCCTTTCTTTGTATGGAATACATATGTCAGACGCACTTAAAAACAGCAATATCACCCGTATGCAATTATATAAGCAGCCACAGGGTACGGTTGGTGCGCTGATTATTGGGCATGATCAAACACTGGAAAAGACGATCGAGTTATTGAGCCTGGCGCAGCAACATCAAGTATCTAAAATTTATGTGGCGGGTGCGACGGAAGAAATTCAGCAATTCCTCACCTCAAAAGTCACGGCATTTCAATTTTACTTTGCTGCAGACTATGACAGCGCGCTCGATTTAATTTTCGAAAATCAATAATCCTCTAAGTCTTAAGCAGGAAAGTTTGAGCGTAATAATTTGAAGGTACAGAAGGATATAAAGCACCTGTACTTTCTCTTTCTAGTATATAGGTGCTTTATTTATTTGAGGTAGATAAATAATTTGCATATTGCAGTAGCTGTACTCAACTCGGGCATTTATTTTGCTTAAACATGGCGAAAATATGTGCCAGCCTTTAAATTATTCAATAAAGATGATTGAAAACAACATGCGCTGAGCCCATATATAAATCATTGTAAATGCGAAGACAGCTTATGCATCTTGTCGTATGATCAAGTCATTCACAATGTGTTCAAAAAGCTGATGAGCAATAACTAAGGAATAGGACGAGATATGAACATTGCGGCAAATCCAGTGGTCGAAGCAGACCAAACTGTTTATTTAAAAGATTATCAAAAACCATCATTTGTCGTAGATAGTATCGATCTAGATATTCAAGTCTTTGATGACCATACCAATGTAAATGCAAAATTAGTGATGCGGCGTCAAACGGCAGGGGATTTGGTGTTATTGGGTCGTGATTTGGAACTCAAATCAATTCACTTAAATGGTCAAGTCTTGCCAGCAGATGCCTATGTTGTAGATGCAGAACAACTGGTGATATCAAATGCACCTGACCAAGCTGTCATTGAAACCGAAGTCGTGATTCATCCTGAAAGTAATACTCAACTCGAAGGCTTATACCAAGCGGCAGGCGATCTATTCGTCACTCAAAACGAGCCTGAAGGCTTCCGTAAAATTACCTATTATCCTGACCGTCCTGATGTGCTATCGGTATTTACCACACGTGTCGAAGCGGATAAAAAATTCCCTGTATTACTTGCCAATGGTAATTTGATTGAAGCGGGTGAAACCGGTGAAGGTCGTCATTATACCGTTTGGCAAGATCCAACCAAAAAACCATCGTATCTTTTTGCTTGTGTGATTGGTGATTTGGCGGTACTTAAAGACTCTTACGTGACGTCTGAAGGTCGTAATGTTGCTTTAGAAATCTATGCAGAAGAAAAAGACATTCCAAAATGTCATATTGCGATGGAAGCTTTAAAGCACTCGATGCGTTGGGACGAAGAACATTATGGTCGTCCTTATGATTTAGACAATTATATGATCGTGGCAACCAGTGCATTTAATATGGGTGCAATGGAAAACAAAGGCTTGAATATTTTCAACACCTCTTGTGTGCTTGCTGATGAAGAATATACGACTGATGCTGCGATCATGCGCGTTCAATCGGTGATTGCACATGAATACTTCCATAACTGGACGGGTAACCGTATTACCTGTCGTGATTGGTTCCAACTATGCTTAAAAGAAGGTTTGACGGTATTCCGTGATCAGTCGTTCTCAGAAGATTTACAATCTGCTGCGGTACAACGAATCGATGATGTTGCAGTATTAAAAGCACATCAGTTCCCAGAAGATTCAGGCCCGCTTTCGCATCCACCGCGTCCAGATCATTTTGTTGAAATTAATAACTTCTATACCGCAACAGTGTACGAAAAAGGTGCGGAAATTAACCGCATGATGGCGACACTCTTGGGCAAAGAAAAATTCCGTGCAGGTACTGACGAATATTTCAAACGCCATGATGGTCAAGCTGTGACTGTTGAAGATTGGGTGGCAGCACTGACAGCGGGTTCAGGTGTGGATTTATCGAGTTTCTTGATTTGGTATAACCAACCGGGTACACCAAAACTTGAAGCAAAAGGTGAGTACGATGCTGCAAATCAAACCTATACTTTAAGCTTGAAACAAAGCTTAAAAGCTCATCCGAAATATCCAAATTTAAAAGCTGTGCCTATTCCTGTGGCTTTGGCATTGTTTGATGCGACGAGTGGTGAACAGTTAGTTCTCAGCTCAGATGCATTGGTTGAAAATGGCATCAAAGATGGCGTGTATTTATTTGATACCGATACTGCAACCATTACATTTAGCGGTGTAAAAACTCAGCCTGTTGTTTCTTTACTACGTAACTTCTCTGCACCTGTTAATCTTGAATTTAACTATTCAGATGAAGAGCTTGCATTCCTTCTGCAGTATGAAACCAATGGCTTTAACCAATGGCAGGCGGCGCAGAGCCTGGTCGAAAACATTCTGCTGAAAGATCATGATGCGCAAATTTATTTAGATGCGATCAGTTCGCCTAAGCTGCTGCCTCAATTGGTCTGCAAAGATCCGTTATTGGCTTCACGCTTGCTGGATGTTCCGGCTGAGGGCTATTTGGGCAGCCGTATTGATGAGAACTACAATCCAGCCATGATCCAAGAAAAGCGCAATGCTTTACTTACCGCTGTTGCATTGTCATTTACCGGTTTCTGGAAAAATATTTATCAAACATTAGAAGCGCCTGCAGAGTTCAGTCAGGCAATGGGTGTGCGCGCGCTGAAAAATATCGCTTTGAATATGATGGCGCGTCAGGGGGATAAGTCAGTATTTGATTTAGCCTTTGAACAGTTTAAAACCACGCAAAATATGTCTGAACGTCTTGGTGCTTTAAAAGTATTGGTTTGGAATGATGCACCACAAGCACAGCAAGCTTTAGAAGCCTTCTATACACGCTTTAAAAATGAAGCTTTGTCGATGGACCAATGGTTTATGCTGCAAGCTGCACATCCGAAAGCAACTGCGGAAACTATCAAGGCACTAACTGCTCATCCTGACTATGACTTGAAAGTACCGAACCGTATTCGTGCGGTTACAGGCGGTTTAAATAGCAATCCTGTCAACACATGGAGCTTTGGTGTACAGCACATTGTTGAATTGGCAAAATTCCTCGATGAGAAGAATCCAATTGTCGGTTCACGGTTACTGCAAATTTTGTCCCGTTGGTACACTTTGGCAGAACCGCAGCGTAGTGAAGTCAAAGCAAAACTTGAAGCACTTAAACCTGTTGTGAAATCGAAGAATGTGTCAGAAACATTAAACAGTATGTTGAGTGTTTAATCGTTCAACCACATTGTACGATTGATTTGAGTTAAATCAGTCGTACTGAAATGAGCCTATTGCCATGGCTATGGCAGCAGGCTTTTTTATATCCAGTCTTTTTATCCAATCTTTAGCTAGGATTGAAAATCAATCATGTTTAGATGACTGGAACTGAATGATTTTCTCTAATTATTCATTTAAATTGCATAATAATTGCAATACAAATCACATAATGGCGTTACAATGATTTCGGTTTATCCTATTTATAACTGTATGCGGTAAGGCATCCAAGTTTATGAATGTTTAGATATTTTTATCTATTTCATTATGCAAGATTTTTGAGGCGAGTCATGTTAGTTAAGGTTGATGATGGTTTTTATTTAAACTCACATCATATTATTGCAATTCGGATTAATAGAGATTTGCTTGATACCTTTGTTGTTTCGGTAGAATACACACCGAACAGTGTGCAAAACACAGGTGTATTTGAAAAGAAATTCAATGCGCGCCGTGACGCAGAACAATACCTACAGACTCTGAATCAAATCATTGGTAAATCGTAAAAGCTAAAGTGCATATCGAATATTGTCTAGATTGAAAGCGATATGATATGCATTAGACTTAGATTGACGTCTAGCAAAAGGGATGAAACGCATCCCTTTTTTTGTGCTTATCTGAGCGAAACTAATGTGAAGAATTGAAAATAAATCATTCTATCGATACAACTCGATTTGCACGTCCGATATTTTCCTGACATGCTGTAGCCATCGAAAATGAGTTAAAACTATATGCGAATCAGTATTGTGGGTGCAGGTCGTGTTGCACATCATTTGCTCAAAGTACTTCATCCACAACATCACATTGTGCAAGTTTATGCGCGAAATCTTGATAAGGCAGAAAAACTTGCAGCAAGTGTAGGTGCCGAAGCCATTCATACCCCAAATAAGTTGAATGCTGAGACTGATCTTTTGATCATTGCGGTGAGCGACCAATCGATTGCAACCGTTATTCAGCAAGTTACAGCCTATCTGCCACAGGTTTTGATCGTGCATACTTCAGGTAGCACCAATATCACGGTACTGACCCAGCAGCATTTGCGAGCAGGGGTGTTTTATCCTTTACAAACCTTTAGTTTAGATCGAGATGTGGACTGGACGTCTACACCGATCTTTGTAGAAGCCGCGGATTCTAAAGATTTGAGGACACTAACAGATTTAGCAAACAGCATGAGTCAAAGGGTTTATCAATATGATTCGGCACAACGTTTAAGTCTGCATCTTGCTGCGGTGTTCGCATGTAATTTTAGTAATTATTGTTATGACATGGCAAAGCAGGTTGTCGATGCAAAATACGTCGATTTTAGCTTGCTTTATCCATTGATTTTAGAGACAGCCAATAAAGCGACTCAGGCTGAACCGCGTAACATGCAAACAGGCCCTGCAATGCGTGGGGATCAAAATATCATGCAGATGCACGCCAATATGCTTGAGCAAGCGGATCAAGTCGATCTGAAAGTGGTCTATGAAATGCTGAGTCAGCAGATTTTTGAGCATCATCAGAAATAAACAATCTATAAAGAACAATGAATATTTATTAGCATAGAAATACATGTCAATCAGGATGTTACATGGCAAAAGATTTTAATAGCCCACAAGTGGTCGAAAGTTATGATGCACATATACGTAAATTAATTCCCGGTTATGAACTTGTCCATCAACAGATTCAGGCGGTGTTAAATTGCTATGTCGCTGAAGATGCCCATGTACTGATCATTGGATGTGGGACGGGCTATGAATTGGGCTATCTCATGGCCTTGAATCCAACATGGTCATTTACCGTTACAGAATTATCTGAAAATATGCTGAATCAAACACGGCAAAGTGTTGAAGCTGCTGGACAGTTGCATCGCGTCAAATTTGTTTTGGGCAGTCACACTACTTTTGAGCAGGCGAGTTGTTTTGATGCGGCGCTGAGTATCTTGGTGACGCATTTCATTCTGTTGTCAGAGAAAACTAACTTTTTAGCAAAAGCTTTTGAATTGCTTAAACCGCAGGGCATTTTTGTAAGTTTTGACTTGATGCAAACTCATTCGAATTTTGAGCAGCGTGTCCTACCTGAATTTTGCCAAATGCAAGGTTTATCTGCTGTACAAGCGACAAAAATGATGCAGCGTTTAGAGGATGATTTTGAACTGATTAGCCAGCAGCACTATCAAAATTTACTAACGGAAATAGGCTTTGATCAAATCCATTGTTTCAGCCAAATCTTTAGCTATGCAGCTTACAGTGCTTTTAAAACGTCTATAGATTAAAAATATAAAAAGACCAAGTTTGGGTGTTAAGTTCATCGATCATTTTGACCGACATAGTTGCTACCTTGCATGAGTGACGCTTGCCTCAAAATTTCGATCATCAGTTTCATCCTTCTTGCACGGTATCGCGCGTCATTTTTTAAAAAGAAACTTTTCAGTCAGCGTTAAATCACTTATTGTGCATTTATAAAAAGAATCAATTGGATGAAAATAATGTCAAAAATGGAATTTGATTATATTGTGATTGGTGGCGGAAGTGCGGGTTGCGTACTGGCTGCACGACTCAGTGAAGATCCGAATATATCTGTGTGCTTGCTAGAAGCAGGTGGACAAGGTGATCAGTGGACGGTCAATATTCCAGCTGCATGCGTGGTGAGCTTGCCGACCAAGATCAATAATTGGGCTTTTGAAACTGTGCCACAAGCTGGCTTGAATGGTCGTAAAAGCTATCAACCACGTGGAAAATGCCTAGGCGGTTCATCTAGTATTAATGCCATGATTTATATTCGTGGTCATAAAAATGATTATGATCAATGGGCGGTACAGGGCAATACTGGTTGGTCATACGACGAGGTCTTGCCATATTTTATTCGCTCAGAAAATAACAACCGAATACACAATGAATTCCACGGAAATGACGGCCCTCTATCCGTCACAGATGTACAAAGTGACAATATTTTCCATCAACGCTATACCGAAGCGGCTCGTGCACAAGGCCATAAAGTCCTTGATGATTTTAATGGTGCAGAACAAGAAGGCTTAGGGGTTTATCAAGTTACGCATATCAATGGAGAGCGTTGTAGTGTGGCGCGTGCGTACTTATTTCCACATTTAGATCGGCCAAATTTAACCGTATTGACCAAAGCAACAACGCATAAAATTACCATAGAGCATCAAGTTGCGACTGGTGTAGAAGTACAACATGCAGGGCAAATGAAACACCTAAAAGCCAGACGTGAAGTCTTGCTCAGTGCCGGAGCGATGCAGTCACCGCAGATTTTAATGTTGTCTGGAGTGGGAGATCAGGCCGAGCTACAAGCGCATGGCATTGAATTGAAGCACCATTTACCGGGTGTAGGAAAGAACTTCCACGATCATCCCGATTTCATTTTTGGTTATAAAGTCAAAGAATATCAAGGCACATTTGGGGTGTCCTTACCAGGCTCAATTGATATGTTTAAGCAGATCAGTCGCTATCGTAAGGAGCGACGGGGCATGATTGCTTCAAATTTTGCAGAATGTGGTGGTTTTCTAAAGTCTTCACCCGATTTAGCGATACCAAATTTGCAATTACACTTTGTCGTCGCGTTAGTAGATGATCATGCACGGAAATTTCACGCAAGCCATGGTTTGTCTTGTCATGTGTGTCTGCTCAATCCAAGAAGTCGCGGTACGATCAAATTGAGTGGTTCCAGTGTCAATGATCCATTATTGATTGATCCAAACTTTTTAGGGGATGAACAGGATTTAGAAGATTTGGTACAAGGCTTTAAGTTGACGCAGCAATTAATGATGTCGCCGTCTTTATCGAGTCATTATCAGCAAGATTTATTTACCTCACTGGTCAAAACCGATGATGACATACGTGCAATCTTACGTCAGCGTGTGGATACGGTTTATCACCCTGTCGGCAGTTGTAAGATGGGCGTAGATGAGATGTCTGTGGTTGACCCTGAATTGAAAGTCTACGGGATTCAAAACCTTCGTGTAGTCGATGCTTCTATTATGCCTTCTGTGGTGAATGGCAATACCAATGCCCCAACAGTGATGATTGCTGAAAAAGCCGTGGATATGATTCGTCAAAGTCAGCTCCAAGCGCAAGTAGCCTAGGTGTAAGCAGTTTTCCTGTGATTTGAAACAACACAGATAAATCTTAGATCAAAAACAGCAATAAAAAACCACCGCTAACGGTGGTTTTTTATTTCATTCAAAAATTAGTTTACTTTTTTGAAGATGAAGTCATTAATTTTATGGCCTGCTTCAATTCCGCGACGTTCAAATTTAGTTTGTGGACGCCAGTCTGGACGAGGGTAGCTATTGCCTTTACCTGCAAGGTTTTCAAGACGTGGACGTTCTTCAAGAACTTCGATCATCCATTCAGCATACGGTTCCCAGTCAGTTGCTGAGTGGAATGTGCCGCCGATTTCTAATTTTTCTTCAACCAATGGCATACGGTCATGAGATACAAAACGACGTTTGAAATGACGTTTCTTCTGCCATGGATCTGGGAAGTATAATTGCACAGTATTAATACTGTTATCTGGCATTTCACGTAGCACTTGGATGGCATCAGCATCCAGTACTCGAAGGTTAGTTAAACCTGCAAGACCTGCTTCATACACACATTGAGCGATACCCGGAACATGCACTTCAATGCCGACAAAGTTTCGCTCTGGGTTTGCTTTTGCCATTAGCACCAAAGAGCGACCCATACCAAAACCGATCTCTACAGTTAATGGGCGTTCAGGGTGTTCAAAATGCTGACGCAAATCACCAACAGGGTATTCCAAAATTAGATGACCATATTGTTCCAGCGCAGTACGTTGCGAAGTATTAAGTGGCGCAGAGCGGCGCATAAACGTCACGATTTCACGGTGTTCGTTTAGATTATCCAGATCTACAGCGTGCTGGTCTAATTGATCGTTCGACATAACTTTGGCAAATGTAAAAAATTCGAATGCGGTATTTTAAGTCCTGAGATGCACAAGTCAAATTTTTTACCGTGAATATATCCGCTTTTTGCTCAATCTCACCGACGGAAGCCGTGCCGAGGATTTGCAATGTACAGTGAATTACTCAGCTCAAAAGCGATGAAATAACATTAAGCTAGGCGATTTTATCGTCAAGATCTTCACTATCTGTATCATCATGTTTAAACGGTAAAATGGCCTCAAGAACGGTACAACCCGGCTGTGACTGTATTTTAAATTCACCACCGATACGATGTATTCGTGTTTGCATACTATGGAGGCCAACATGTAGCCCTTGTTCAACTTCGTTAGGGTTGAAGCCTATACCATTATCTTCAATACGTAATATCAGTTGAGTCTCTGTTTCGCACAAACTGACTTGAACTTTGCTAGCCTGACTATGCTTTAGAATATTGGTCAGGGTTTCTTCTGCGACACGAGTCAAATTGAGACATTGAGTTGCAGTGGGTGAGTGAATCCATTCGGCAGCAAATTTCCAGCTTGAGCTCATGTCTAATTCTTCAAAGAGCTGTACAAAGCGATGGCGAATCGGCGCCGCCCATTCGATCGGGGTGTCTGGAACTTTCGTCCCTATACTTGAACCCGAATCGATAACTTGTCTTAAATCATTTCGGAACAATTTAAGCATCGACATGATTTGTGGTTTTTCAATTTTATCATTTTGTTCTAACAGTAAAATTGAACGGACAATTGATCCGCCTAAACCATCATGTAAGTCATGAGATAAATGAATTCGTTCTTGAAGTCGTGCATTTTCAAGCGCGAGTTGATGTTGTTGACCGAGTGAAGTAGCGAGTTTCAGTTCAGCTCGTTGAACATTTTCAGTTAAGGTCTTATTAAAACGCTCAATTTGACGCGTGTGTCGAGCTAAACGTAGAGCCAGTACGCCGCCCAAGATGAGGGTTGTCACTGGCCCGGTATAGGGCGAGAGCGCATGACCTTCCATGGTCATCATAAAGTGAGCATCATGTACCGCAATCGGTAAATAAATCAGATACAGCGTTGCAAGCAAATAGGTTTCAGCCATTTTGGCTTTATAGGCTAAATAGGGGTAGCTAATACATTTGGCCACAAAGACAAAAACAAAGAAGCTAAAACAAATTTGGATGACGGTCTTTAAATAAGCCTCTGGCGCAAAACCTATACAGAGAGCGGCGATGGTGGCAAGACTTAATAATAGTTTCTGAATTTTTGGAAATGGGTGGTTTGCAAAATACCATGCACCAATACAGCCAAAAACCGTATAAAAGCAGAAAATGATATTTTGCATACGGTCGATCTGTACGGTGGTTAGAAATGCAATTGGCCCATTAAAAATAATACACAGGCTATAAAACACCCAACACATACCAGTGATGGTTAACCATAAGTAAGCTCTTTCATTACGATTGGCGAGCCATGCTAAAAAAAAGAACACAGCCACGACGAAATTAATCATCGTATTGAGTTCGACTAATTGTCGTTGTTCGAGTAACCAAATTTTAAAGGTGTCATAGACTTGCGGGTATTCCCCAATTTGAACTGAACTGAGTCCTGATTTTTGGGTCACCGAACCATATACTTGCACCCAAATGGTATTAACACCTTGCTTTAAACTCGAGCTAGGCAAGTTCAATAGTCTAGGTTGATGTTGGCTTCGCGAAAAATGTTCTGCTGAAATGTAATCTTGCCAAAGTAGGGCATCGTTGATGTACACCCGTCCACTTTGGGTGATGCCTTGTATGGCGATAGCAATGGGCTGATTTAACTGATGGAGGTCACAGTTCAACTTAAATTGGATTTTGTACCAAGCGATACCATGATAATCCGGCCAACGTTTATTCCAAGTGTCTGGAAGCTTTTGCAGATTTTGCCAACCTGTACGTGGGCGCTCTTGCTCGACAGCGCTTTTAGCTGTGGCAATATGGGTAATTTCAACAGGACAATGACTGCTTGAGATCTGAGGGGTGGCATTGGCAAAAGTGGGTATAGCAATACAACATAGCAGGCAAAATAGACTCGCTAAGACCAGCAGCCGATTTGCTTGAATGCAGTGTCGTGACCAAAACCATACCATCAAAATTCCCCCAATTTTGTGTATCCACAATTTAAAAAAATAAATAGAAAGTCACATCAAATCTTTGTTTTATTTTTGATAGTTATAATTTTATGAGATGAATTATACAGTTAAATCGAATGAATGGTGAATTTTTCGCTTTTTTATAGGCTTAGTATTTTATGTAATGTCATTACAAATGAGACTTTGATTATTGAAACCCTTTGCTATATATATCCTGCTTAGGGTCCCAATAGGTCGCGCTTTATTGAAAATTGATTTGATTCAAAGTGAATATTTCAAAAATCCATTAGTCACTGACACGGTCAAGTAAAGTGCTACTTGCTTCATTTAAGCCAAAAACCTCTACTTGAATCTGTTTTGACTCAAATTTTTGCACGACATTTTTTAAAATATTGACGGAAGTAATATCCCAAATATGTGCATGACTCAGATCAATTCGCACATGACTAACCCTCTCCTGAAAATCAAAAAATTGATAAAAACTCTCAGAGCTACTAAAGAAAATTTGTCCATAGACTGTGTAGCTACGAATATTGTCTTTAAGTTCTGATGTGACTTTTACCGAACTTTCCAGTTGATTGATAATAAACAACGCAGAGAGGAGCACACCAACCAATACGCCAAGCGCCAAATTATGTGTTGCAAGCACCACGATCACCACAGTAATCATCACGACATTAAAAGACATTGGATGCTTTGAAAATTGCTTGACTGAATTCCATTGGAACGTAGTGAATGACACCATGACCATAATCGCGACTAAGGCCGCCATTGGGACATAGGCCAACCAGTCTTTTAGGAACACCACTAAGCACAACAAAAATACACCTGCAACCAAAGTGGAGAGACGAGTTCGCGCGCCAGAGCTAACATTAATAATCGACTGACCAATCATGGCGCAACCTGCCATGCCGCCCATAAAGCCACTGACAATATTGGCAATCCCTTGACCACGACATTCCTGATGACGATCTCCTTCGGTTCCAGTGACTTCATTGATCACTGTCGTGGTCATCATGGTTTCTAATAGGCCAACTGTTGCTAGGGTGATGGAATAAGGGAAAATAATCGTGAAGGTTTCAAGATTGAAAGGAATTTCAGGAATCAAGAAAATAGGTAGAGTCTCTGGAAACTTACCCAAATCACTCACAGTACGCAGGTCTGCACCTAGAAATAATGCCAAGCCACTGAGGACAATAATGCAAATCAGCGGTGATGGAATAGCTTTGCCAATTTTAGGTAGATATGGAAACAGATAAATAATCGCAAGCCCTAAAAGCATAAACACATAGCCCCAACTATCCATCTTTGACATTTCAGGTAGCTGTGCGACAAAAATTAAAATCGCGAGTGCATTTAAAAAACCATACACCACTGACTGCGAGACGAAGCGCATAAGTTTTGCGACTTTAAAATAGCCAGCAATGATCTGAATCACACCAGTCAAAACCGTGGCAGCCAAAAGGTATTGCAAACCATGATCTTTGACCAAAGTGATCATAAGTAAGGCCATCGCACCCGTAGCAGCTGAAATCATTGCTGTACGACCACCAAAAAAGGCAATGGTGACGGCGATACAAAACGAAGCGTACAAACCAACCTGAGGGTCAACCCCAGCAATGGCTGAAAAGGCGATCGATTCTGGAATTAGCGCCAGTCCAACTACTAAGCCAGCGAGCACATCGGTACGAATATTGGAAAACCATTGTTCTTTTTTAAGTTGTAACACGGTAACTTTTCATCAAATCTTAAACGCGGCTATGTTAAAACAACTGAGTATAAAAATGCATAACAGATTGACTTGAAATCTTCTTGATAATGGACAATAGTCAATGAGTATATGTGTTTCAGCATTTACGCTTTTTTGCAATTTACAGGTTTGATCACTTGAAAGTTTGACAGAAGAGATTTAAAACATTGAATAGTACATAACAAGGATCAGATATGAAGCTTTATTATTCTCCAGGTGCATGTTCATTAGCATCACATATAATTTTAAATGAAATTAATGTCGATTTTGATTTGGTCCGTGTTGACCTAAAAAACCATAAAACAGAAAAAGGGGTGGATTATTACGAGATCAACCCAAAAGGTTATGTACCTGCATTAGAAATTAACCCAGGTTTGATCCTGACCGAGAACGTGGCCATTTTACCGTTCCTTGCACAGCATGATCCAAAACAAGATTTAATTCCGCCATCAGGTTTAGGTCGTGCCAAAGTTTTAGAATGGCTTGGCTATTTGAACTCAGAATTACATGATGCTTATGCCGTATTCTTTGGTGCTCCACTAGATGCAGACGCTAAAGAAAAAGCTTATGCAGAAATTGATCGTTTATTGACATACATCGATAAAGCGATTGGTGAATCAGATAACGACTATTTGGTCGATGATAACTTTGGCCCAGCAGATGCTTATCTCTTTGTACTGACAAATTGGTCAAATGGCATCGGACATGATTTAACGCCATATAAAAATATCATTGCATTGCGTAACAAAGTTGCAGAGCGTCAATCAGTTCAAATTGCGATGCGTGATGAAGGATTAATTCCTTAAGTTGTGTATTCAAATTGAATTAAAAAAAACCGCCGAAATTGGCGGTTTTTTATTGCTCAGGTTTAGCTTAATACTCGAACTGTGTATAGAAATCATCAAAGTTAATATTTTTAAGCGTCAGTTGCTGTGGTGCTTTGAAGGTTGACCATTTGGTCTGAGTTTTGGCATCTTCAAACATATTGCCGCCTACAATTTCCTTACGTTTTAAGGTCGAAAAATTATAGCTTTTCGATGTTTCTTCACCAGAAGCTCGGTGAAAGCTATTGTAGTCAAAACCAATCAGGTCAAAGCGTTGATTTTGCCAACGGAAGGTATAACTATGTCGGGGCCATTCCCAGCCACCACAAGCCATAAAATAACTAAAATGAACGAGTAAATTGCCTTTACTGATTTGGATGTCTTCTGCTTCAGCAAGTGGATCAAGTAAGCATGAATTGGGCTGCTGAGCGACTGGGATACTGTTGTTTTCAACGATACGTTGATATCCCTTTGCGGTTTTAAAAAATACGATGAGTTGTCGTGGATGGTTATGAACGACTTTGCCATCGTCATCATAGGTCACCACATCGACTTTTTGTTTTTCCACGATCATCGCAATATCTGGCATTTGATCTTTGTTTAGGTCGCCAGTCGTAGCCATCAAAATCTCCCAACCTTGAGGCGCGAGTGATTTGGCTGTGCTGGGCACTTGGGCAGACAGCCAACTAGATGCGACAC
Source organism: Acinetobacter sp. YH12039 (assembly GCF_013420015.1). Classification (NCBI taxonomy): domain Bacteria; kingdom Pseudomonadati; phylum Pseudomonadota; class Gammaproteobacteria; order Moraxellales; family Moraxellaceae; genus Acinetobacter; species Acinetobacter sp. YH12039. The sequence goes on from NZ_VOZA01000002.1 coordinate 21,754, forward strand.
AAAGACTCAAAGTACAAAATATATGGGATATTTTCATTGTTATCAGGTTTTCAAAATCAAAAAAAGGACTCAATAGAGTCCTCTTTTATACCGTGAATGAGTTCTTATTTAAAGAAGTATCCAGTTTCAGGTGAACTGGCATTTGCCATGCGTTTACGCGGCATACGTCCTGCTAGGAATGCTTCACGACCTGCTTCAACTGCTTTTTTCATCGCTGAAGCCATCAGAACAGGGTTTTGTGCAGCTGCAATTGCTGTATTCATTAATACGCCATCACAGCCCAATTCCATCGCTATCGCTGCATCACTTGCTGTACCTACACCCGCATCGACCAAGACAGGCACTTTGGCATTGTCTTTAATGATCGAAATAGTATGTGGGTTGAGAATGCCTAAACCTGAGCCAATGAGACTACCTAAAGGCATAATCGCTACACAGCCCATGCTTTCCAGTTCTTGTGCCACAATCGGGTCATCTGAGGTATAAACCATGATTTCAAAGCCATCGTCAATCAATGTACGTGCAGCTTTTAAAGTCTCGGTAATATTTGGATATAAGGTTTTCTCATCGCCTAAAACCTCAAGTTTAACCAAATTGTGACCATCTAATAGTTCACGCGCCAACATGCAAGTACGGACCGCACTGTTCGCATCGAAACAACCTGCTGTATTTGGCAAAATCGTATATTTTTCAGGTGGAATTACAGAAAGCAAGTTCGGCTGGTCTGGATGCTGACCAATATTCACACGGCGAATGGCAACGGTCACAATTTCAGCACCACTGGCTTGAATGGCCTGGTCAGTTTCCGTTAAGTCCTTGTACTTACCTGTACCAACTAAAAGTCGTGAATTAAATGTACGTGAACCAATGATTAGGGGTGTATCTTCCATGGGAGCTCCATTTTAGCCGCCACCTACGGCATGAATAATTTCAATATGATCTTGCTCTGCAATTGGGGTTTGTTCCAATTTACTTTTCGAGATGATCATTTCATTTTTTTCAACAGCGAAGCGTTTGCCTTCCAGTTGTAATTGTTGAACCAATTGCAAGAGGTTGACACATTCGGTTTGTGTAGCTTCGCCGTTTAAATAGATTTGCATTTGTGGATTCCGTTCTTGCTGCCTTACCTATTGAATAAGGCCAAAATCTGTTGTTAATTATTTTGCGTATTTAAATGCATTCCAGGCCAATATGAGCCATCCAGCAATCATCAACGCTCCACCAATTGGGGTAATGGCACCGAGACCGCGTGGTAAGCCTAGAGCCATCACATATAAAGAACCACAGAAGAAGAAAATACCAACTTGTATAAGGAGGAAACTAGCTTTTATTGGAAGTTGGGGAATGACTTTAGATAAGATCGCGAGGGCAAGTAAGCCCAGTGCATGATAAAAGAAATAGTCCGTTGCAGTTTGCCACCAAGCCAATTGGGCTTCAGTCGCGCGCGCTTTTAATCCGTGTGCACCAAAGGCACCAAGCATCACAGCAAAAGCTAAGTTAAGTGCGGAAATGGCAATCCACATGTGCATTCACCTTAACAAAATTTGCGCATAACCATAGCATATTTAGTACCTTGGGTTAAAGCAAAAATGCCCAAAGTTTTTGTGTTGCAGTTTGTCATTCGACAATATTCAGGCATAAAAAAAAGAGCATCGAAATGCTCTTTTTTAGTATGACTGGGAAAAGTCTTCAACTTAGTTTGAAGACATTGCGACTTTAATTTTTTCCATCGCATTTTTTTCCAACTGACGAATACGTTCAGCAGATACATTATATTCCGCCGCTAATTCATGCAGTGTCGACTTTTCGTCATCTAACCAGCGACGTTGTAAGATGTTACGTGAACGATCATCCAGCTGATCCATGGCTTCATGTAAAGCTGAAGTACTTTGTTCTTCGTAGTCTTCATCTTCCGCTAAACGCGCAGGGTCGTAACGGTTATCTTCGAGATAAAGGGCAGGAGCAACATGAGTCGAACCTTCATCGTCATCATCACCTTGAGCTTCAAACGCAGCATCATAAGCGGTTAAACGGCCTTCCATTTCCAAGACTTGTTCGGGTGTCACATTTAAGTCATTGGCAATTGACTGTGCTTCAGCCAAAGTTAATTTTTTAGACGACTTTTTTAAGCTACGTAAATTAAAGAATAATTTACGCTGTGCTTTAGTGGTCGCAATTTTGACAATACGCCAGTTACGAATCACATATTCATGAATTTCTGCTTTAATCCAATGCACAGCAAAAGATACGAGACGTACGCCCATATTTGGGTCAAAACGTTTTACCGCTTTCATTAAGCCCAAGTTACCTTCTTGAATCAGGTCACCTTGTGGCAAGCCGTAGCCTGCATAGCTACGTGCGATATGCACAACAAAACGAAGATGCGACATCACCAGCATTTTAGCTGCGTCTAAATCTTGGTCATAATAATAACGTTCGGCCAGCTCTTTTTCTTGTTCGGCCGATAAAATTGGAATCTGATTAACAGTACTAATATAAGCACCAAGATTCACCCCAGGTGCCGATAATGACAGGGGCATCAATTGATTGCTGCTGTCACTCATGTTTTCTCCTTGAGAACTAAAAATGGGTAAGCCCAATAACTAAGATTCATCTTAATCCAATATTTCCGTAAATTATGGAAAATTGGGTATAGAAATGTAAACTTTTATTCAATTATGAAGCAATTTAGTTTAACTGAATCTTTTTAAGATTCAATTAAGTAATGAAACTCAGAATCGGAAATTTTGCGCATTTCACAGTTTAACTGATGTATTTGACAGTATCGTGATACATCTTGTTGGCTGTGCGGATCGGATGACTTTAACAATAAAGATTGGTCTGGACTTTTCTTTAAAGCTTTTTTGAGCATCAATAGTGGCATCGGGCAGGGTTTACCCATTGCATCTACAGTTAAAAGCGAATTTTGGCTGTCACTCACGAAGCAGATCCAACATGTTTACATTTCAATGGAAATATTAGCAAATACAGTGCCAAATCCCAACCTAAAATAGGTAAAAATCCTTTGTAATTTATAACTCAAACGATGTGAAAAAATAAGAATATTCAAAAGGAAAATAGATCAAAAAAATCTATTAATTGCGGTAAACCCGTGTTAAGCTCGTTGCGTTGTTAAGATTTTTGTTGGCTGTGAAGCCTCTTAACTCTTGATATATTTGGATGTAACCGGGATTTTGTTGATAGTTTTACAGAATGATTACAAGCTTAGAAATAAAAATATTTTTTTTAACCTTGTTTGGTCTGCTGTTTGCAACACCGGGTGGTCCTTCTTTTTTAAATACGATAAGGATTAACTTATGACAGCTCGTGAACAAGGCGTTGTTAAATGGTTCAACGACACTAAAGGCTTTGGCTTTATTCAACGTAACGGCGGCGACGACGTATTCGTTCATTTCCGCGCAATTATGGGCGAAGGCCACCGTTCACTTCGTGACGGCCAACGCGTAGAATTCAGCGTTGTTAAAGGTCAAAAAGGCTTCCAAGCTGAAGAAGTACAACCTTTAGACTAATCGTCTGAATGTACTCAAAAACGCTCCAATGTAAATTGGGGCGTTTTTTGTTTATAATGCTTCAGCAATTTTGTGATTATTCAATTAGGGCACATCTATATGTCATCAGGTTTTGAAACCTTAAATTTACATCCGAACCTTAAAAAAGCCATTGATGCTTTGGGTTTTAAGGATATGACGCCTATTCAGCAAAAGGTTTTAAAATTTACATTGGCTGGACATGACGCTATTGGTCGTGCTCAAACTGGTACTGGGAAGACTGCGGCTTTCTTGGTCAGTGTGATCAATGACTTGTTGAATAATCCAATTAAGGAACAGCGTTATCGTGGTGAACCGCGTGCATTGATTCTTGCACCAACCCGTGAGCTTGCATTGCAAATTGAAAGTGATGCTAAAGAATTAGTGAAATACACTGATCTCAATGTCATGACTTTGCTCGGTGGGGTAGATTTTGATAAGCAAAAAAATCTATTAAATCGTAATTTTGTCGACATTATGGTTGCAACCCCAGGTCGCTTAATTGACTTTGTGGAACAAAAAGAAGTTTGGCTCGATCAAATTGAATTTTTAGTGATTGATGAAGCTGACCGTCTTTTAGATATGGGCTTTATTCCTTCAGTTAAACGTATTGTGCGTTTCTCACCACGTAAAGAACAACGCCAAACACTAATGTTCTCTGCGACGTTTAGTTATGACGTGCTCAATCTTGCACAGCAGTGGTTGTTTGAGCCCGTTACAGTTGAAATTGAGCCTGAAAAGAAAACCAATGCAGACGTTGAGCAACGTGTCTACATGGTGGCGAAGTCTGATAAATATAAATTATTGGAAGACATCTTACGAGATGAACCAATTGAAAAGGTCATGATCTTTGCCAACCGTCGTGATCAAGTGCGTAAACTTTATGATCATCTCAAAAAAGACGGTTATAAAGTGGTGATGTTGTCAGGTGAAATCGCTCAAGATAAGCGTTTGAAAATGCTTGATCAGTTTAAAAATGGTCAACATAACATCATGATTGCAACAGACGTTGCAGGTCGTGGTATCCATGTCGATGGCGTTTCTCATGTCGTGAACTTTACACTTCCTGAACAGTCTGATGATTATGTACACCGTATCGGTCGTACAGGTCGTGCAGGAACACGTGGTGTCAGTATTAGTTTCTTGTCTGAAGATGATGCTTTTTCACTACCTGAAATTGAAAAAGCTATTGGTCAAAAATTACCTTTAACCCGTTTAGACGGTTATTGCTAATTTTTGCTTCTAAAAAAGCCTGCAGATTTGCAGGCTTTTTTATTTCATGTTGACTATTTCATTTTGAGTTAATGACAAAACTAAATCACAAACTAACGTTTTAGTTTGCACGGCAACTAAAGGTTAGTACAGTTTGGTAATCATCATCTTTGCTGATGCTGCCGCTATTTCCTGTAATGGTGCCAAGTACGCCAGCCGCCGCCTGAATCATTTGACCTGTCTTTTCATCGACCACGCCTTTTAATACACCGTTGTATTCTTGCTTTTCATCTACCACGACAGGGGTCGCATTTTTACCACAGGTACTATTTGCAGCTGCAATTGCATTATTTTTTGCCGCTAAACTGGTTTTACCTACGGCGGTCACTTCATATTGATTATTTGGTTTTTGAATCGCTAAAGATTTTGTTGGCGTAGATGTACATGCAGCTAAAAGCACAGTTGCGCTTAGCGTGCTAACAATGGCAACAGTTTTGTTGAATTTTTTCATGCGGTGCCCCGAGTTAGAAATAATTTGATTTATTTGAACATAAAATTTCTTATAGAACAGGGAACTGCTGTACAAGTTATGCGGTTTTTTTATAGTAAATCTGTGAATAAAGCTGACTTAACAAATAAGCACCGAGTCTGACGTAAACATTCTAGAGTAAGTTATTGAGAATATGCTAATCTTGAGCAAACGTTTTAAAGTACAGTGTATAGATGTCAATTCTAAAATCAGCAGTTGATACAGTTCATCAAAATATTCATCAGCGTCAGTCGATTGGTCATTTAATTGAACCTGCGCCGAATGCTGAGCAATTGGAAAATGCGTTTCAAGCCGCTTTAACGGCGCCAGATCATCATCGTCTTAAGCCTACGCGTTTCGTGATTATTCCTGAAACTGAACGTGAAGCATTTGGTGAATTACTTTCACATGCCTTAGCTGATACTGGACAAACAGAAGAAGCGCAGTTGGAACGTGTGAAACACCATCCATTTCGTGCGCCACTATTGGTTTTGGCTTTAACTCAATTACAAGATCATCCCAAAGTTCCGCATTTCGAACAAATTTTAAGTTCAGGCGCAGCAGTACAAAACTTTTTGCTCTCTCTACAAGCACAGGGCTTTTCAACCATGTGGCGTAGTGGGGCGGTGGTTGAATCTAAATTGTTTAAACAAGCCTTAGGCTTAACGGAAAATGATTTGATTTCAGGCATTATTTATATCGGTACAGCAGTGAAAGCAATTCCACCGCGTGCTGAAATACAGTCTGCTGACTTTGTAAGCCATTGGCATAAAACAAACCAATAAAAGTGAAAAATAGTTCGATTGAACAAGATCGATCAGTAAAGAAATTAGGATAAAAGAACAATGTCAGAACTTGATTTTGCAAGTCTTGTTAGCCCTGTGTCAGTTGACCAAAAAACTGCACTGCGTGTTACGGTATTGGGTGGCGGGAGTTTTGGTACTGCGATGGCCAATACCGCAGTACGTAATGGCTGTGACACCATGATATGGATTCGTGATGAGGCGGCGGCTGCGGATATCAATGCAACACATATCAATAAACGTTACTTGCCAGATTTTCAATTAGAAGCTGGGTTGCTCGCTGTTTCAGATTTAGAAAAAGCAGTATGTAATCGTGACATTATTTTAGTGGCCATTCCGAGCCATTCTTTCCGTAGTGTTTTACAGCAGATCAAGCCTTTTATCACGTCACAAGCAGTGGTGTCTTTAACCAAAGGTATTGAAGCCAATACCTTTAGCTTTATGAGCGATATTATTCGTGAAGAACTTCCTGAAGTCCCTTATGGTGTGCTTTCAGGGCCAAACTTGGCGAAGGAAATTGTTGCAGGACAACCAGCAGGAACAGTGATCGCAAGCCAATCTGAGCTGGTTCGTTATGCAGTTCAACAAGCGCTACACAGTGCGTTGTTCCGTGTATTTGCCAGTGATGATGTGCATGGCGTGGAATTGGGCGGTGCTCTGAAAAATATCTATGCAGTCGCGATGGGTCTAGCTGCGGCTTATGGTGTCGGTGAAAATACCAAGAGTATGATTTTGACACGTGCTTTGGCAGAAATGAGCCGTTTTGCAGTGAAATTAGGCGCAAACCCATTAACATTCCTAGGTTTATCTGGTGTCGGTGACTTATTTGCAACTTGTAGTAGTCCACTCAGCCGCAATTACCAAGTCGGCTTTGCACTCGGTAGTGGTAAAAGCTTAGAACAAGCTACCAAAGAACTCGGACAAACTGCGGAAGGGATTAATACGATTGTGCAAGTACGCGCACGCTCTGAAGAGCTCGGTGTGTATATGCCAATTACCAGTGCCTTGTACGAAGTGATTTTTGAAGGTGCGCCGGCACTGAATATTGCATTGTCACTGATGAAAAATGGCCATCGCAGTGATGTTGAATTTGTCTTGCCACATCAGCAAGTTTAAGTTTGCTGATTAATATGCAATACACATAGCTTTGTCATACTGGCTGTATATAATGTGCGGAATAGAATAAGGAAATTTTATGCAACTGACATTGGTTAGGCATGGCGAAGCTGCTCCGCCAGTAATGGGGAATGATGAAAAGCGTCCTTTAACAGCGCGCGGACAAACTCAAGCGGCAGAAACTGCAGCATATTTGAAAGATATAATTCAACCAGACGTTTTTGTGGTGAGTCCGCTACTGCGTGCGCAGCAAACACTTTCATCTTTGCAAAAACATTTTCCACATGTGCCTGTGGTTATTTGTAATGCCATCAAACCGGAAGATGATGCCAAAGTTGCAGTGGAATGGTTGTCACATTTACCGTATGAGTCTATTGTGGTGGTGTGCCATATGAACGTTGTGGCACATATGGCCAGTGTTTTGGTCTCAGAATATTTTAATCCCTATGCTTTGGCAGAAGCGCGCATTTATGAACAAGCGGTCATTGCTCCAGGGTTATCAACACAAATTAAAACGTTTATACCATCAACATAAAAACCAATTAAAACGGCAGAAAAATTAATGTTGTATTTATGGATGCCCGAAGCCAATGGGGTTTGGCAATGGTCAGAAGGGGATTTCTGGAAGCAGTCATCGACACTTGAACAGTTGATTCAGGAAATTCAGCCACATGCGGGAAAGGAAGCGGTTGTTTTCTTTCCGAGTCGTGATGTACAAATCATTCAGCAAAATTTTCCAAAAAACCAATATAAAAAACTTGGCCCAGACGGCGTAAAATATTTACTTGAGGAATATGTCATTTTGCCTTTGGATGCAATGAAAGTATTGCATCATTTTCAAAGTCCAGATGAATTAACGGTCATGGGGATTGCACATAGTGCAGTCGAAACGATGCAGCATGCTTTGACGCTAATTCCTGTAAAAGTCATTTCGTTATTACCTGACTTTTTGGTCTTACCAAGTCCAGAATCAGGGCAACATGTTTTGGCAAATGTCAGCGGTCATTTATTGGTCCGAAATGGTGAATATGTCGGGCAATCCGTTGATGATTTGGCTTTGTACTTAGATTATCAAATTGGTCAGCCGAACTATAAGATTTCAAATCTAAGTTCAGATCAGACGCATAGTCTTGAAGCCGCTGTAACGCATGATCACATTGAATCTTTTCATTATGAATTACCCAATATAAAAAAACCGAAACAACACCCACTCAATGTTTTGCCGAAAGCCAAAGCCAATACGGGTGTGAGTGGCTATTGGAAAGCATGTGCAGCTGTTTTGGTTGCGGCTCTAATTACTCAGTTTAGTTATGATGCAGTTCGCTGGTATCAATACAAAAAAGTGGCCAATATCACTGCGGCACAAGCGATTGATCAGTTTAAATATTGGTTTGGTCAAAGCTATCCTGTCACTGAACAAACGCTGAAAAGCCAGTTCGAATCACAATTGCGTCAGAGTCAAACGGGCAATGCACAGGCTTTGTCTTTACTGAGCCGTGTTGGTCCTGTTCTAATGCAAAACCAAATTTCTGCAAATCGTGTGAGCTATGAAGCCTCGATGCTGAATATGGAGTTAAAAGCTAATTCGGCAGAAGTACTACAAACCCTAACTGATCAATTAAAACAACAAGGTTTTAAAGTCGAATTAGGGAATATTCAACCAAGTGCCAACGGCGCGATTGGATTGGTGAAAATACAATAATGATAAAAATGGAAAACCTACAGCAACGTATAGATGGGCAAATTGAGCGCATCACTGATTATTTAGACCAACTTTCTACTCGTGAACGAGTCATGGTGATCTTTACCACAATTTTTGTTGTAGTGGCAGCGATTGGTTCGGCACTGTTTTATATGAACAAAGCTGCAAATTTTCAACAAAAGCGCGTGAATGAACTCAAAGATACTGTTGTTTGGATGCAAAGTAATGCCGTCACGATGAAACCAGCAGGTGATACACAACTGAGCGCGTTGGAAAAAGTTCAGCGTGTATCGCAACAACAGGGCTTGTCAGTAGCATCTCAACAAGTCGGCGAGCAAATACAGATTGCTGTGATGCATGAAAATTATGCAATTCTGGCCAATTTTTTGACGCAATTGGTTCAAATGGGTTTAAGTATTGAAAAGATGGAATTAAGTTCTGAAGCGGGACAGATCAAATTAACAGCGAGTGTACAATAATCGGTAAAAATAAAGATCTGCTAAGCATGGTGTTTTATTTGTGCTGTGCCTATAATATGCCGACTTAAAAAGCAGTAGACTTTTATAGATATGTTGTATTCTCTAGCCCGCCCTTTGTTGTTTACTTTAGCACCAGAGCGTGCACATGAGCTGACATTATCGCTGTTGAAATCTTCTCACAAGATGGGAATGATGCGTCAAAACGTGGCGTCTAAACCAGTGACATGTATGGGAATCGAATTTCCTAATCCTGTTGGTTTAGCAGCCGGTCTTGATAAAAACGGTGCTTATATCGATGCGCTGGCGAGCCAGGGCTTCGGCTTTATTGAAATTGGTACAATTACACCCCTTCCACAATCAGGTAACCCTGAACCTCGTTTATTTCGTTTACCGAAAGCAAAAGCCATTATTAACCGTATGGGTTTTAACAACGATGGCGTGGATCAGCTGATCGAAAATGTAAAAGCTGCAAAATTTAAGGGTGTACTTGGGATCAATATCGGTAAAAATGCAGTTACACCTGTTGAAAAAGCAGTTGACGATTATCTGATTTGTCTAGAAAAAGTTTATAACTACGCTTCTTATATTACGGTTAATATTTCATCTCCTAACACAAAAAATCTTCGCAGCTTACAAAGCGGTGATGCTTTGACTGAACTGTTAGAGACGCTCAAGAAAAGTCAACTCGAGTTGGCGGATGAAAATCAACATTATGTACCCTTAGTACTTAAAGTTGCACCAGATCTAGAACCTGAAGACATTAATTTTATTGCACAACAATTGTTAAAATTTAAAATTGATGGTCTGATTGTTACCAATACGACTTTGTCACGTGAAGGTGTTGAAGGCCTTCCATTTGGTGATGAAGCTGGTGGTCTATCAGGTGCGCCAGTCTTTGAAAAAAGTACGGCATGTTTGGCGGCTTTTGCTAAAGTATTAAACGGTCAAATTCCATTGATCGGTGTGGGTGGTATTTTGTCGGGCGTAGATGCTGTTGCGAAACAAAAAGCAGGAGCAAGCCTTGTACAAGTGTATAGTGGCCTCATATATACAGGTCCGACACTTGTAAAAGACTGCGTAGACGCATTGTAAATATCATGAATACCATTGATATCTTTATACTGATTATTTTGCTCATTGGAGGGCTTAACGGTTTGCGTCAAGGATTTGTAAAAGCCTTTGCGAACTTCATTGGATGGATTCTTGCACTTGTCATTGCGGCAAAGTATGCAACCGTCCTTGCACCTTCGATGACATCTTTAAGTACAGATCCAGTGGTACAGAAGATTGCCGCGTTCGCATTTATTGTATTGTTGATTGTAGTCATGACTTGGGTCGCGACATGGTTATTGAACAGTATTTTGAAAACATTAAAGCTTGGTCCGTTAAATCGACTGGCAGGTGGTGTTTTCGGAAGCTTAAAAGGATTGTTGGTGGTGCTGATCACTATGCAGGGGCTAGGTCCTTGGGTAGAAAGTTCACCACATTGGAAACAATCTAAAATGGTTCAGTCATTATTGCCATATGCGCCTTGGGCAACCGAATTGTCCAAAGATGCTGCAAATCAAGCACTTCATCATATTCAGTCTGAAGATGCTCAGAAATCTTCAGACCTACCATCTGAGTCGCAGAACAAGCACGGACGTTCTGGATCAGGTGAGTCAACAAATAATCCTTTTTATTAACCCTAGCTTGTCTGCGAGGTTGCTATGTGTGGAGTAGTTGGTATAGCTGGTAAATCACCTGTTAACCAAATGTTGTTTGATGCGTTAACGATGTTACAACATCGTGGACAGGATGCAGCCGGGATCGTAACTTGTCAGGATGGTCGTTTATTCCTGCGCAAAGATACGGGTATGGTACGTGATGTGTTCCACACACGTCATATGCGTGCATTACAGGGTAATTATGGTATTGGCCATGTTCGTTACCCAACTGCTGGTTCTTCAAGCAGTGCTGAAGCTCAGCCATTCTATGTAAACTCACCTTATGGCATCACGCTTGCACATAACGGTAACTTAACCAATGCTGCTGAAATTCATGATGACTTGTTCAAGACTGACTTACGTCATATGAACACCGATTCAGACTCAGAAGTATTATTAAACGTATTTGCTCACGAATTGCAAAAACGCGCAAAACTTACACCAAGTGCTGAAGATGTATTCCACGTGGTTTCACGTGTGCATGAACGTTGCAAAGGTGGTTATGCGGTTGTTGCTATGATCACAGGTCAAGGCCTTGTGGGTTTTCGTGATCCAAATGGTATTCGTCCATTAATTTACGGTTCTCGTGAAACTGAAAATGGTATGGAATATATCATTGCGTCTGAATCTGTCGCAATTACAGCGCTTGGCTTTAAAGTTGAGCGCGATATTGCACCGGGTGAAGCAATTTATATTACTGCTGATGGCGTGATGTCGACCAAGCAGTGTGCAGTAGCCCCTGAATATCGTCCTTGTATCTTTGAATACGTATATTTTGCGCGTCCAGATGCAACCATTGACGGTATTTCAGTTTACAAAGCACGTTTGAAAATGGGCGAAAAACTTGCTCAGAAAATTCTACGTGAATGGGGCGATGAGCACGATATCGATGTCGTGATCCCAATTCCTGATACTTCACGTACTTCGGCGCTAGAACTTGCAAATACCTTAGGTGTGAAATTCCGTGAAGGCTTCATGAAGAACCGTTATATCGGTCGTACCTTCATTATGCCGGGTCAGCAACTTCGTAAGAAATCTGTGCGTCAAAAGCTCAACCCTGTAGAGTTAGAGTTCCAAGGCAAAAACGTACTCTTGGTCGATGACTCGATTGTTCGTGGTACGACTTGTAACGAAATCATTCAAATGGCGCGTGATGCGGGTGCGAAAAAAGTCTTCTTTGCGTCTGCTGCACCGATGGTGAAATATCCAAACGTTTACGGTATCGATATGCCAGCCAAATCTGAACTGATTGCGTCAGAACGAAGTGTAGAAGAAATTCGTGAAATCATTGGTGCTGATCGCCTAATTTTCCAAGACTTGGAAGATTTGAAATCTGCAGTACGTACCAAGAAAGTCCCTGAGTTACAGGACTTTGATTGCTCGGTATTTGATGGTAAATATGTGGCAGGCGGTATTGATGCTGAATATTTAGCAGCATTAGAGCGTAAGCGTAATGACTCTGCAAAAAATGAAAAGCCAGCTTATATCGATGTCAACATTGATGCGGCTTCTGTGGATTTAACAGGTGTTCGCGAAGAATAATCTGCTGAAAACATACTGAAAAAGCGGGAATTTCCCGCTTTTTTCATTTATGATGAGCAAACAAAAGACAATGTAGCTTAAGGGTATTACATTGAGACGTGTGGGTTATGATTTTATAAAAAACAAAAATATGTTTTGGCCTGTCACCATGTGTATGGCGGCAGTGTTTTTGACCGTCGCAATTATTAATGTAATTGTCGGTTTAATTGTGGATTATTATGATTCCACTCAGTCTATCTATTGGCATGTCCTTAGCCCATTTTTAGTGGCAGCTGTGCTGCTGATTATGTTGGTTTCAGTTCTCTATGATTTTTACACCTTTCGCTTAGGTGGTTATTCACTTGCCAAACAGTTAGGTGCGCGTCGTCTCAGTCTGATAGAAAGTATTCCTGAAGAAAGTGTTGCACTGCGTATGACAGAGCAATTGGCAGATACCTTTCTAATCGATACTCCTGCACTTTATGTCTTACCTGATGAAGTGGGTGTGAATGCGCTCACCGCTGGTTTTAGCCCTCGAGATACATCGATCATTTTAACCTGGGGTGCCTTACAAACCCTAGATGAGATGGAAATGTATGGTTTGCTGAGCCATGAATTTAATAAGATCTTGTCGGGGGAAGCTGCTGAAAATACCCGTTTGAAAATCTTATATAGCGGTTTGACGACCTTTAGTCAGTGGGGCAGTAAAATTGCAAAACGTGGTTTCTATAAAAATGGACAAGCACGGGACAATAAGTTTGAAACGCTCTTTGTAGCGATTGGCGCAGTTATTTGGTTGATCGGTAGTTTAGGTGTTTTGATTTCCCGCTTTATTAAATATATCTCTTTGGGTTCTCGAACCTATCGTAATGACCAGAAAACTAAACGTCTGATTCAAAATGATGCCAATATTCAAACCTTATTAAGGATTTATGTGCATCATTCAGGTTCGCAAATTCATAGTGAATATGCGGAATCGATTTCTCATATGTGTTTTGCAAACTCACTCAGTCCGCAAAACTGGATGAATATTCACCCAAGTATTGAACAGCGCATTTTTGAATTAAATCCGGCGCTCATTCATGACCTGCAACTAGAAAATTTAAAAAAACTGCGAAACCAACCGCTATTTTATTTGTTCCGTTCACTAGAAGAAGCCAGTCCAGATGTTGCAACTCCATGGAACTCGCCACAACCATTACCTTTACTGCGCTTGTCACCGATCAGTTTTGCGATACGAGATGCAATTAAACCGTTGAACCCCGAGATTCGTGAAAATTGGCAGCGGCCTGAATTGATCCAACGTGCCTTGCAAACTGCAACCGGTTCGCGTGAGGTGATGGTTGCGATTTTAATGATTCGTCAGTATCGAGAATTTATTCCGACTGAAGCTGAAGTCAGTCGTGCGATTGTGGATGCCTTATTGAATCTTGATGGTCGTGTGCATATCTCAATTTTTCATGAGGCATGTAAAAATATTGGCACCATGCCTGCAACAATTTCTCGGCAGTTCTTAACCAAGCTGGCCAAGATTATTCAAGAAGATGGTGAAATTGGATTACTCGATGCATTACTACTTGAAACAGTCAAATATGAGTTAAATCTGTTGCCTGCACATACGCCTACGTCTTTAGAAGATGTAAAACCCAGTATTGTGCGTTTGATTGATGCCTTGCTGCATGTGCAACAAATTAACAGTGATAACCAGCTCGAAGTGCGTGAAAAAATCCTCAATCGAATCTTAACGAAAGAAGAACTAGAGTTCTATCGCGATATATCTGATGAGCCAATTGATTTGGCTGAAATCCTAAATGATATTTCTGGGCTGCTGCTGCGTGAGCGGTTAAGCATTCTTGGGGTTGCTGAAATATGTTTATGGAATGATCGAATTATCACGCAAGATGAGTTGGATGTTTTGCAGCTACTATATTGGCGTATTGGATTTGAATCAGCTGAGATAGTTGAACTAATGCAAAAGAAAAATAGTTTAATGATCGTATAATTATTTATAGCGGCTTGATTTATGAATAAATTGTTTAATTTTAAGTCAAAAGTAGTCTGAGCAAGTCTACATAATCATTAGAGAAATAGAGTGGTCTAATTGATTTATAAAAGTTCAGCAAAACAGAGTGAATCCCGTTAGAATAACAAGCCTTGAATAGGTGAAAATGAAAGCATGATTGGGCATCAGCGAAGCATAATGGCGGCAATGGGAATTGATATATGGATTCCTCAGGCGGCTCCGTGTCAGCAATTTAGCTCAAATATTTGGCGAGATCAGGCGGCTCCTGAAATAGTCTCTGAAATTCTACTCAAAAATGAGCCTCAGCCAACGCCTGTTTCATCACAGACTGAGCTTAAAAAGAACGTTGATATTGTTGTAAATCAATCTGTAGAAGCACCTAAAGATGAACCAAAGGTTGTTGAGCCTGTTGAAGTTCGTCCAATTGTTCAAATCCCTTCGTTTAACTTAGAAGCCATCTGTTTAATGCACTGTGTCATTGTCATTGATGCCACAGAATTAACGGCAGAGCAGCAAGTTTTGTGGAGCAATATTCAGCGCGCAGTCAGTGCAGATTTTTTTGCCTTACAGTGGCCATTTGGTTGGGTGAATTTGCAAGATGGTCGTGGTGCAGCATCTTATGTGCAGGGCTTTATCGATGCGATGAGCTTGGATAAAAATGTCATTTGTCTAGGCGATATTCCGCATCTAGATCATGAGAAAGTGTATCCATTGGCATCTTTACAGCAAATGATTGAACAGCCTTTATTGAAAAAACGCCTATGGCAATTTATGCAAAACAAGGCAGGACAAAATACTTAAATGACGTAAATGGAAAATTTATGCAAAAAAAAGTAGTGGTTTTTAGTCAAATAGATCAAGAAATAATTCAACGTTTAGAACAGCAATTTAAAGTTTTCCAAATTAGCCCTAAATTGGGCGATGTGAATCAGCAAATTCTTGAGCATTCAAAAGATGCTGACGCCATGATCGGTGCGGGACGTTTGTTGAATGCTTCGAATTTAGCGCATACGTCACAATTAAAAGTCATCTCAAGTGTAAGTGTCGGTTATGACAACTATGATTTAGCATTTTTAAATCAAAAAAATATTTGGTTGAGCCATACTCCGCATGTATTGACGGAAACTACAGCAGATTTAGCATTTACTTTGTTGATGAGTGCAGCACGTAAAGTGCCTGTATTGGATCAATGGACCAAACAAGGGCAGTGGAAGCGTACAGTGGGTCCTGAGCAATTTGGTATGGATGTCTTTGCTAAAACTATTGGTATTATTGGCTTAGGACATATTGGCGCAGCGATTGGGCGTCGTGCTCGCTACGGCTTTAATATGAATGTACTCTATCATAATCGCCGAGAAAAAATTGAATTGGCTGAATCGTTATCAGCGCAATATTGTGATTTGGATGATTTGTTGCAACGTGCTGACTTTGTGGTCGTTGCAGTGGATTTAAATGCAGAATCGAAAGCTTTAATTGGTGAACGTGAGTTGGCCTTGATGCAATCGCATGCGGTATTGGTCAATATTTCACGCGGTTCAGTGATTGATGAAGCCGCTTTAATCGATGCATTAAGTCGTGGTCAAATTTTTGCAGCAGGCTTAGATGTGTATGAGCAAGAGCCACTTCAAGAATCGCCATTATTTACATTAGCCAATGTCGTGACATTACCCCATGTGGGTTCAGCAACAGCGGCAACTCGTAAACGTATGGCGGAATTGGCTTATCAAAATCTAGTGGATGTTTTGGTACATGAGTGCGCGCCACGCTATGTGGTCAATCCAAAATTTGAATAAACAATCACAACAGTTTTCTCCATAATTCACCAAAATTCAATGCTATATTCGATGAAGTACGAATATGAAATTTAGAGAATAGACTTTGAAAAAGATTTTACTGGCATGTGGTCTCGGGCTTTGTTCGACATTGGCGCAGACGCAGTCCGTAGATTTTAGTTCATCCCCACAATTTTCTGTGCCTGAAATAGGTAGTGGTGTCGGCTTGTTGGATCAACAAAAAGAGCGTGCCATTGGCGAGAAGGTGTATCGTGAGGTGCATCGTCAACTTCCTGTGACTGAAAATCCGTGGATGGAAGATCGTCTTTTATCTGTCTTTACGCATATTTTGAGCCAAACCCAACTCAACCAACCGGTCGGTTTGTTATTAATTAATGATCCACAAATTAACGCTTTTGCTGTGCCGGGAGGTTTATTTGCATTAAATGCTGGATTAATTAATTCAGCTCGCAACATGGATGAAGTGGCAGGGGTGATGGCGCATGAAATTGCACATGTCTCACAACGTCATTACAGTCGTTCACAAGAAGCTTTTAAAGGGCAAGGTTTATTGTCACTAGCCGGTATTTTGGTCGGAGCCTTGGTGGCCTCACAGGCAGATGGTGATGTCGGTGCGGCTGTAATGATGGGTTCACAAGCCGCTTTGATGGATAAACAGCTAACCTATAGCCGCAATCAAGAACGTGAAGCAGACCGTATCGGGATGCAGTATATGTATCGTGCTGGATACAATCCGCAGAGCATGGCTGACTTCTTTGAAGTGATGCATCGCTCTACGAGTCGAGTGAGCTTTCTGCCTGATTTTTGGTTGACGCATCCTTTAACCACGGAGCGTATGAGCGAAGCGCGCTTACGTGCCAATCAGTTGCCTCAAGTTAAAACCAGTTTGGTTGATCAAGATTTTGAAATTCTGCGCTGGTATAGTCGAGTACTGTCAGGTCAGGCGACTGAATTGCAATTAAATGCGATGGTGGCGCAAAAGAATTATGCAGCTGAGTTGGCTTTGGTGAGCTTGCATATTAAACAAGGTGACTTTAGTGCTGCTCAAAAGTTATTAAATGAAGCAGCAAAACAAAATGCTTCGCATGCACTTTTTACTATTTTGCAGACCGATGTGCTGTTGGGTCAAAACAAAGCGGCTGAAGCCGTGAACGCTGTGAAAAGTTCGGCAATCATTATGCCTGAAAATCGTGCTTTAAATTATAAATATGCAGAGGCTTTGATTCGAAACAAAGAATATGCGCAAGCACAACTGATTCTACAGCGATTTTTACAAGCAAATCCACGCGACTTGAGTGGTTGGCGACTGATGTTGCAAATGGCTGATGCAGACAAAGATGCAAGCTTCCGTTCGGTCAATGTGCTGCGATATCGAGCTGAAGTAGAGTATTGGGGCGGGGATGAAGAACGCGCGATTAAATCTTTGCTACAGGCGCAGCGCATCGCCAAAGACTCGAAAAGTCTTTCTGCAAAAATCAAGCAGCGTGTAGACGAAATGCAAAATGAGCGGAAATTAAAAAGGCTCTAGACTAGCAAAATGATTATGTTAGTCTAGAATCATGATAGAAAACAGTAAATTAAGTCACTACAAGATTAAAAAAATTATTCAATGCTTTTGTGTTGATATTCCTGCTTCCAAAACAGCCTTATTACTCAATTTAAATCGTAATACGATTAACTATTGGTACATGCTTTTTAGAGAAACTATCTATGATCATCAAACAGATTTAAGAGCTAAGTTTGTTGGTTCAATAGAAGTAGATGAAAGCTATTTTGGAGCGAAAAGGCAACGTGGGTTTCATGGAAAGTTAAAGCGTGGTCGTGGGACTCTAAAACAGCCAGTATTTGGAATATTCGAACGTAATGGGCGCGTCTATACTGAAATCGTACCTGACTGTAAAATGAAGACTTTACAAGAGGTTATCATTGGTAAAGTTTCACTTGAGAGTGTGATTTATAGTGATGGATGGCGTGGCTATAATGGTCTTGTTGATGTGGGTTATTCAAAGCATTTTAGGGTAAATCACGGAGCAAATGAGTTTGCTAGAGGAGAATGTCATATAAATGGAATAGAATCATTTTGGAGCTTTTGTAAAAGAAGGCTAGCAAAGTTTAACGGCATATCAAAAGAGTACTTTGATTATCATCTTAAAGAAACTGAATGGCGTTGGATGAGGGAACCTAATGAGTTAGCAACTGAGCTGTGGAACCTCATTAGGTAAAATTAAGTGTAAATCTGCTAGTCTAGAGCCTTAAAAATATAAAGATTTCAACTGTGATGCACTTATCTATGTCGATTATAAAGTGCAAATTGTAGTTTTAGTGGCTTAGATTAATCAGTGTAAACTAGCTGGATGTAAAATGTTTATGATTAAGAACTTACAAATGAAAAATATAATTTTAGCGGCCTGTCTGTTGGGCTTAGCAACGAATATTGCAGCAGCGAGCGCAGAGCAATATGTGATCGCTGTGAATGATATTAACGAAAAATATAAAACCGATGTACGCCAATTTTTTAGTCAGTTAGACCCACAGCAACAGGGATTTAAAGCAGACCAGCAAGTGAAATACTGCGGTATTGTTCAGACTTATGTAAATGATCTATATCGTGCTGCAGACGAAAATCGTGCATTTTTAGATCGTGAGTACCGTAATATGAATAAGCAGGATGTGATTCAGCAGGTGATCGCATCAAAAGAGATGCAATTATTAAAAAAATATAATGTGCAATGTGCCCTAAATTAAAAATAAATTTATAAGCATTTTAAATCATCACGAGAAACTGAATAAAAATGAAACTCGATGATTTTGGTATGAGTCATGGCAGAATCACGCTTCAGTTGATTCAGCGCCACGATGCAAAAGCACTTTATGAGGCTATTTGTCAAAGTATAGAAACCTTACGAATGTTTCCTGCAAGTTTGGCTTGGTCCTTACAAGAACCTAATTTAGATGCTTCATTGGCATTTTGTGATTCGAGAGTGTTGGCAGCGTTAAATCAGGAAAATTTTGTTTATGTGATTCGTGAGCAACAGTCGCATAACTTTTTAGGTGTCATGGATATTCATCAAATCAATTGGATGGAAAACCAAGCTGC
Organism: Acinetobacter sp. YH12039; assembly: GCF_013420015.1. NCBI lineage: Bacteria > Pseudomonadati > Pseudomonadota > Gammaproteobacteria > Moraxellales > Moraxellaceae > Acinetobacter > Acinetobacter sp. YH12039. The sequence continues at coordinate 41,283 of NZ_VOZA01000002.1, forward strand.
CGTTGGATTTTGGGGAAATGTTGAATTTAAAGGGCAGGGCTTGATGACAGAAGCTTTGCAGTTATTTGTGGATCAATTATTGAATGATCTAGGATTTCAGCAATTAAACGCTTTTGTAGATGTAGAAAACAAGCAAGCACGACGTCTATGTGAACGAGCAAATTTTAAATTGATTGAAATCGAACAAGCTGCAATTCAAAATCCAGTAGATGGAAGTTGGCGAGATATTTGTAAGTATGAAATCGTTAGATGATAAAGAAAAATAAATGATGTGTGGATTTGAATTTTTTTTGAATTTGGATAATTTGGCTATTTAAGTCATCAGCGTACTTAAATAGACCAAATCAAACAATATAGATGAAAGATTAAGAGAGTTTCGCTTTAATTTTAGCTGAAACTTGTGCAGGATCGGCACGTCCGGCTATGAGCGGACGTAGAGAGTTCATCACCTTACCCATATCTTTCATGCTAGTAGCTTCTTGCGCAGTAATCGTTTGCGCAATGATGGAATCAAGTTCTTCCTCAGTCATAGCTTCTGGTAGAAATTGAGATAACACCTCAATCTCGGCTTGTTCCTTACTAGCTAAATCATCTCGGTTTGCACCTAAAAAGGCTTTAACCGATTCTTTGCGTTGTTTGATTTGCTTTTCAATGACCGCAAGAACTTGGTTATCGTCAAGCTCTATGCGCTCATCGACTTCGATTTGCTTGATTGCTGCCTGTAGACTACGTATTACCGTTAACTTATCCATTTCTTTAGCACGCATTGTTGCTTTCAAAACTTCAGTTATTTGGTTTTTTAAAGTAGTCATTTATCTTGTCCAGGTTAGTCAATCAATCACAAATTAATCTTAGTAAAGGCGAGTAGTACGTACTGATTCGCGAGCCAATTTCTTTTGGTAGCGTTTAACAGCAGCAGCTTTTTTACGTTTACGTTCTTGAGTTGGTTTTTCGTAGAATTCACGTTTACGAACGTCAGCAAGAACACCTGCTTTTTCGCATGAACGTTTGAAACGACGGATAGCTACGTCTACTGGTTCGCCTTCTTTCAATTTAACTTGTGGCATGAAGAATCCTCATTAAGTTATGGATAAGATCTCGGGTCGAATTACCCTTGATCACAAGTGAAGGTCAGTATTTTACTCATTTACATCTCATATCACAAGTCTATAATAGGTTTCGCAATATTTTGAAATGGGCAAAAGGCAGTTTAATGATCGTTTTAGGCTTGGAAACTTCGTGTGATGAAACAGGACTCGCACTCTACGATAGTGAGCAAGGATTACGCGGACAAGTATTGTATAGCCAAATCAAACTGCATGCAGAATATGGTGGTGTGGTACCTGAATTAGCTTCACGTGATCATGTGCGCAAGTTAATTCCTCTAATAAAACAATTGCTTGAAGAAAGTCAGATAGATAAATCTGAAATTGATGCCATTGCATATACCCGCGGACCGGGCTTGATGGGTGCCTTAATGACTGGCGCATTGTTTGGTCGCACATTGGCATTTGCACTGAATAAACCTGCTATTGGCGTGCATCATATGGAAGGTCATATGTTGGCGCCTTTGTTGTCTAAAACTCCACCAGAATTTCCATTTGTGGCACTTTTAGTCTCTGGCGGACATACTCAATTGATGGCTGCTTATGGAATCGGTCAATATGAATTATTGGGTGAGTCGATTGATGATGCAGCAGGTGAGGCATTCGATAAAGTCGCTAAAATGATGGGGCTACCATACCCAGGTGGTCCAAATATTTCGAAATTGGCGATGAATGGCGACATCAATGCCTTTGAATTTCCACGTCCAATGCTACACCAAGGCTTAGATTTTTCATTTAGTGGTTTAAAAACTGCCGTTTCAGTTCAATTGAAAAAAGTTGAAGGCGAAGGTCGTGAGGCGGATATCGCTGCATCTTTCCAAGAAGCGTTGGTTGATACATTGGTGAAAAAATCAGTTAAAGCCTTAAAACAAACCGGTTTAAAACGTTTAGTTATTGCCGGTGGTGTAAGTGCGAACAAACGTTTACGTGAGCGCTTAGAAGCTGACTTGGCAAAAATCCGTGCAAATGTGTTTTATGCAGAACCTGCGCTTTGTACAGATAATGGTGCAATGATTGCGTTTGCTGGTTATCAGCGTCTTAAAGCGGGTCAGCATGATGGTTTGTCTGTTACGACTACACCGCGTTGGCCGATGACGGAATTAAGTAATCCAAACGAAGCGTAAAAATCGGTTAAAAAGGAGGCTAAATTAGCCTCTTTTTTTTGGGGAAATGAAAAAAAATTATAGTGAATGTTATGTTCATCTATCTGAGTCTTTTGTTATGCTAAGTTTTAAACTTAACTAAAAAAATTAAAGATGAATAAATTATTAGCACTAGGATTTATGGTTATTTCTTTGTCTGCTTGTAGTACGAAACAAGAAACAGCAACTGAGCTAAAGAGTACTTTTAAGAACTCTGTTGAATGTCAGACATTGTTAAAGGAAATTGTAAATCAGCATTTTAATTTACGTGGTATTCCAACAAGTGCATTGAAATTTACTGTATCAGCAAAATCTGAAAATGAAGAACAAATTCAAATAGATGTCTTGAAAAATGACGTATCAAAAGCAACCTCAATTGGGAAATTCAAAGTCTTAAAAAATGAAAAGCAAATTTTTGATTCAACTTTTGAAGATACAAATATGATTAAAGTTAATTTAAAGGAAAATATAAGTGTAATTGATATATGTTTTTCACAAGCATAGCGCAATTATAAACTCAAAATATTAGGCATCAGAACCTTATATGTGAATCGCTCAACTCAATTTAGCGCCATAAGCGGTGTGTTCTTAATGATTTTCAAGCAATTGATTTAATCAAGAGTTTGAATCGAGTTTGCTAAATTCTTAGATTAGCATTTAAAAGCAGCCAACGAGGATGTGGCTGCTTTTTTTGAAATAATCTGACTGGCTTTGCAGAACTTATATTTTCAGATCATAAAAATATTGTAGACGTTATTTTTCCAAAGCCTTTAGATTTTCAGACCCAATCCAATGCTTTGAAAACTGATAAGCAGCACGGCCTGAACGCTGCCCACGAGACTGACACCATCTTAAGGCTTCAGCACGAACTTCGCTGGTCATGGCTAAATCAGCCTTGGCAAGATAGTGTTCCACAATTTCGAGATATAAATTTTGATCCATTGGGTAAAAAGACAGCCACATCCCAAAGCGGTCAGAAAGAGATATTTTTTCTTCAATCGCTTCTTGTGGATGGAGCTCAGTATATTGAGGCACATCTACCTTGGTTACAGGTGTGTTTTCATGCATGAATTCAGGCAATAAATGACGACGGTTACTGGTAGCATAAATAATAAAATTACTTGAACCTGATTGTAATGAACCATCCAAAACACTTTTTAAACTGCGATAGTTTTCATCTTCAGCATTGAATGCCAAATCATCACAATATACGATAAATTTTTCAGGGCGATTTTTAATTAAATTTTGGATTTCTGGTAAATCAGATAGATCATCACGCTCAATTTCAATTAAACGTAAACCTTGGTCTGCATAATGGGTGAGCAGAGCACGGACGATGGATGATTTACCTGTACCACGAGAGCCAGTGAGTAAAACATCATTGGCAGGTAAGCCTTTTAAAAACTGTAAAGTGTTTTGAATCACTTTTTCTTTTTGACGTTCAATTCCTTTTAAATCTTCTAAATACATGACTTTGGGCTGTTGAATGGCTTTAAGCTGTTTATCTTGCCATTTAAACGCGATACTCGAAAAATCGGGTGCTTGTTTAAGCTCAGGCAAACTGTGCTGTAGTTGTAAGAGTACAGTAGATAGCGATTGAAGGATGTTGTCAGGTAAATCAATTGTAGCCATGATAAGTCAGCTTGTCGTGTCTTGTTGTTGGTTAGTATATGACAGCAGTGTACATCAATAATGCAGTTATAATTGCTGAAATATGTCAAAGTTAAATGATTGTTCTGGCAGATCAGCGCTATTCGAATAACCAAAAAGTTGTTATAAATCTAGCTGAGTGAACAGTTTAAAGTGTGCTGAGGGATAGTCATGTTGTTTACAGGGTTTTCAAAAAGTATTAATCCACATCAGGCATATCGGATAAAAAAATTAAAGCGTCAGCTCGACCGTGCTGAATGTTATGAAGAATGGAAAGATATCGCACTTAAAATAGATGAAGAATCGGGTGCGCAAGAATGGAAATTCGATAATAGTTCACCGTATTTTGATGCAGAAATTATTACTCATCGTTTAGGGTTACTGAGACGATATCGTGCTCAGAAACGTACTCGAGATTTGATGTACATTTTAAGTGAAGGTTTAACTTATGATGTGGGCAATATTGCCCATCCCTTGCTGTTTACAGAAGCCTACGTCGGCACCAAAAAAATTATTGAAGACTATGTTGATGAGGTGAGTCAAAGTTTGGCCTTTATTGCATCCGAAGAATGCGTTTGTCTCAATGCTGCACAAAAAATTGAATTCTTTGAACAAAGCCAAAAAGCCTATGGACAACCTGTATTGATGTTTTCCGGCGGTTCAACTTTAGGCTTGTTTCATACCGGTGTGTGTAAAGCGCTGATGGAACAAGACCTCATGCCAAAAGTTTTGTCAGGTTCCAGTGCTGGCGCCATTATGACAGGGATGTTGGGTGTATCTAAACCGTCAGAATTTACCAATTTATTAAACGGACAAAACTTCTTTAGTGAGGCATTTCACTTTCGGAAATTGACTGAGTTAGTGCAGGGTAATGGCGGCTTGGCGGATGTAAAATATCTGAAAAAGTTTTTGGTTGAAAACTTAGGTGACTTAACTTTTTTCGAAGCCTATAAGCAATCTGGTCTGCATATCAATGTGGCAGTTGCGCCTTATGATGCATCACAAGATGCAAGAATTATGAATGCCTATACCTCACCCGATTTGTTGGTATGGAGTGCAGTGCTGGCATCATGTGCAGTGCCCATTCTATTTCCACCGGTACGACTGACCAGTAAGCGTTATGACGGGCAATTTACGCCATATATGTCGGCAACACGTTGGGTAGATGGTAGTGTGCGCAGTGATTTCCCACAGGAGAAAATGGCACGTCTATATAATATTAATTATAGTATCGCCAGTCAGGTCAATCCGCATATTGTGCCGTTTATGCAGGATGATGCTGCACGCTTTCGTAAAAGCATGTTGAGTTGGCCTGAGCGGATCGTTCGTCGTCAAGGTAAGGTGATTAGTAAAGGGGTTATGGATTTTGCCCGTGAGCGCGCAGGAAGTATTCCACCTGTTAGACGTTTGCTTGATCATGGTTATGGCGTGATGGATCAGCGTTACTATGGTGATGTCAATATTGTGGGGAAATATGGCTTAAGACACTATAGTTATATGTTGCAAAATCCTCGACCTTATCTGTTTAAGGTATTGCAACGTGAAGGTGAAAGAGCCACATGGCCGAAGATTTCATTAATCGAAACGCAAGCCCGTATCGGTAAGACCATTCAGCATTGTTTGGAATTATTAAATTATCAAAATGAACCCAGCCAACGACATGCAGAGTTTATTGCGGTTTAAATCCACAGATTTAACGCAAATCATTTATGAGCCAAAAACCAAATCTAAAAGTTTGGTTTTTGGGCGTCGTCTATATCAATTTCAATTCAATCAACAACGTTATTGGCTCAAGGCGCAAGTCAGTGACAGCAGTCCTGAACATGTAGCTAGTTTTGGTCGTGAAATTGAGCTGTACCAACTATTTAGTCAAGCGTCTACACAAAACAGCATCACGCTACCTTTTCAAGTGATAAAACAGTCGCATCTCAGTATTCAGCAAGAGTCTATTGATCGCCTATTAATACTCCCGAATGCCGAGCCTTGGTTCGTACAGCCTGCATCGAATTTGAGCCTTGCGCAGGTGAGGCAAGTGCTATGGCAAGCACTCGATGTGGTTGAACGATTAAGCTTGCACGGTTGGATACATGCAGATTTAAAACAAGAGCATTTTGTGAATTGGCAAGGGCAGTGCAGACTCATCGATTTTGAGCAAGCGTTACCTTTAGAATTTGATCAGTTAGATGCCTTAACTGCGACACCACGTTATATGGCTCCAGAACTTTTCCATGGACAAGCGAAATCTTTGCACAGTGATATCTATGCGCTGGGGATTATTTTTTTGGAATGGCTGACATCACAGCGTTTAGAGGCGAAAAACTATGAAGATTGGGCCTATTTACATTGCCAACGCTTAAAGCTTGATCTGCCACTGCAATATCAAGGGTTTACTCAGCTATTGCAACACATGTTGATGAAGCAAAAAAATGACAGATTGGTGGATTTTTATCGCTTAAAAAGCGACTTAGTTGCTGAATTTGCTTAAGAAAAATACAAAAAAAGCACTATTGTTTTTTATTTAAACAAACAAGATGCTTTTTTATAAAAAAGGCTTGTCATGTAGGGGTGATCTCTATAATATACACAGCCATCGGGGACGTGGCGAAATTGGTAGACGCACTGGATTTAGGTTCCAGCGCCGCGAGGTGTGAGAGTTCGAGTCTCTCCGTCCCCACCACTGAATTACTAAACATGAGTTTGGTAATGAAGGTTACAGAGGATTGGTGTAATGGTAGCATGACGGTCTCCAAAACCGTTCGTCAAGGTTCGAATCCTTGATCCTCTGCCAAGTTTTAAAAAGTCTGACATTGTCAGCAACCCTGTTGGGGACGTGGCGAAATTGGTAGACGCACTGGATTTAGGTTCCAGCGCCGCGAGGTGTGAGAGTTCGAGTCTCTCCGTCCCCACCACTTAATTTATTAAGTTGCCAAATAAACAGGTTTTTAAAACAAATTAAAGTCTGACATTGTCAGCAATCCTGTTGGGGACGTGGCGAAATTGGTAGACGCACTGGATTTAGGTTCCAGCGCCGCGAGGTGTGAGAGTTCGAGTCTCTCCGTCCCCACCATTAGATTAAGCAAGGTTTTATACCTTGCTTTTTTGTTTTTGAAATTCGAAAAAAATCAGTGTCTCAAACGTGGTTTTTTTGAAGACATAATCTAATGAAATAAATCTAATGAAAGATGATGAACCAAGAGATACAGCAAGATGTCTAATCTTGCTTTTTTATTGTCTGAAATTTAAATCAATAAAAATGTGTCAGTAAAACAAAGGTGAAAAAAAGCCCGCATATACGGGCAAATTTAGAAATGTGGATTCGAATCAATCGAATTAAATCATTTATTTCAAATCGTTCGAATAAATTATAGAGCAGATTATGCCTTTAAATGATCTTCAAACTCTTCACCGAGCTGCATGGCCAAAGCATTACCAGACAAGTCTACAGTCACTAGACCATATTCTTTTTTAAAACTGAATGTAAATCCACGATTATCTGCCAGTGTGCGAACAGAATATCCTAACTTTTCCAACCAAAGACGGAAGGCAACTAAATTTTTTGCTTTAACCACTTTTTTCACGAGCGAACTCCTTATCAATCATTAAAATATTAAATAGGGGTGTCAAAATATTTTTTAAAGGGGAAAGGGAAAACTTTTATTTAAAATATGAAATTTTGATGGATAAATAAACAGATTATCGGCTTGTAAACTGTATAAATTCATTTAAATTGCTGTTTTATAACAAGCTAAACTTAATGTAAGTAAATATAACGTATTTTAAAAATTTGGTTTTTAACTGCTGGCTTAAAATCTATCCTATGCCTATAGAGAAGCTGTGCGCAAAATAAACGATTGCTTGGCTTAGAATGCACAGCTGTTTGGGCGTGCAATATTGATTGCAAATAAAGACTTGTTCACAGCCAAATTAACTGGATAGGTGAGCATGCAAAGCTATTTCACATCAAGATTTGTCGAAAAGCTTTTATACTATGTTCTATTAGTATAAGTAGATTGAACGCATGCAGAACATTGAGCACGCTGTAAAAGCAAAAATTGAACAGATGCAACAAGCGGGACAGACGCCTGTTGCGGTGATGCTTGGACATGAAGATTGGTTGGTCTTTTCGGAGCAATCCAAAGTGGCATATACACCCATTTGGTAGTGCACGACGTTATCAGCCGGCATTAGGTGGTTTATTGATGGTACGTATCGATGAAATGCAAGCCGTTCGAGTTGTGACTCAAGCTGAATTGGATGAGTTTGCTGCAAGCAATCAAATTTTATAAATATAGAATGATAAATCGTCCCGAAATATTCATCACAAATAAAAACAGTATATTTGTGATGAAATCTTAAATTCATTAAACTCTCAATCCAATTAAAAATTGTCTTTAAGTTCTCTTAAGCGCTGAAACGCTTCAACACTTTCTGCGCGTAAAAATGGATTGGTTTCTAGTTCTAATTCAATGCTGCTTGGCAAAGTACATTGTCCAAGCATGCGTAGGGATTCAACCTCATCAAAACGCTGTTGTATGGCAAGGTTGTCGGGTTCAACATGCCGCGCAAACTGCGCATTCGACAGGGTGTATTCGTGAGTACAATACACTTGAGTTTCTGCAGGGAATGCGGCAATACGGTTCAATGAATCGTACATTTGTTGAAAAGTACCTTCAAATACACGTCCACAGCCCATAGCAAATAATACGTCGCCACAGAAAAGTGTATGAATGTCATCGATAAAATATACGATATGACCGAGGGTGTGGCCGGGCGTTGCTGTTATTTCAACTTCAAGACCATGAAATTCAAAACGGTCATTATGATCGAGAGGATAATTCACCCATGGAATACGGCTCAATTCTGCACGGGGACCGTAAACAGCAATGTTTTTATCCTGAATAAGTTCTGGTACGCCACCGACGTGATCTTTATGCCAATGCGTTAGCCAAATTTGCGTAAGATTGAGTTGATGTTCCTGACAATAGCGCTCGACCAAGGCAGCTTCAGTAGGATCTACTGCAATGACATCATGGCTTTCGGTGTGTTCAAGCAGCCAAATATAATTTTGCAGTGAATTTTTGACATCCAATGTATGTATTTTAAACGTCATATCCATTCATTCAATATTTAAAATTAAGTTAAAGTTAGCATGAAAATGCTCAAAACGGATGATTATTGATTTTCAACCTTAGGTAAACGACAGAGTTCATAGCACTATTTTAGTCTGGTGTCTCGTCTACAGATACGGGATTACCAATGGTATAAAAGTGCCCGCCAGCAACATGGTGTAGGCTTTTCCATTCATCTGCTACTTCATGATAATACCAATGTCCGTTACGGAAGACGCGGTCGTCTGCATAGGCAGCAATGACTTCGCCAATAAACAGATCGTGCGCTTGTTGATTGTGCGGCTCAGGAATAAGTTTGCACAGTAGCCAAGCAGCACAACCTTCAACCACAGGAATATTTGAGTTATTAAATTGAAATAATTCCACGCCACATTGGCGTAATTTTTCTGGCGCATCACGTTGGCTCATCATGCCAAGTGCATAGACCAGTTTGAGTTGTTTTAGTGTTGGTACTTGTAAGGCGAAATAGCCTGAATTCTCGATAATCTCACGTGTTTTAGTTGATTTATCCAGTACTACCGTCACTTTTGCAGGATTGAACTCTAAGGCGCATGCCCATGCCGCAGTCATCACACCGGTATGGGTTTGATCCTGAGCAGAGACGAGCACAGTCGGCCCATGATTTAAAAGTCGGTATGATTTTTCTAAAGGAACAGGGTGAATATGCGTTTTCAAAATTGTACCTATATTTAAGTTCATCTAAAACTTAGATGTTTTATTAAAAAGTGTTGCTACATAGCATATAACGCATGAAATATTTTCAAAAGCCTTTAATATAAATCACTAAATCAGGAGTTCTATCAATGAAAATGTATCAAGTGGACGCATTTACCCAAGTGTTATTTAAAGGCAACCCAGCGGCGGTTTTGGTGTTGGATGAATGGTTAGATGAACACTTGATGCAACAGATTGCTTTGGAAAATAATCTGTCTGAAACTGCATTTGTGAAAAAAATTGACAGCAGTAATTATGAAATTCGTTGGTTTACACCGACCACTGAAGTGGACTTTTGTGGACATGCGACATTGGCCAGCAGTTATGTGCTTTTTGAGTTTTATACTGCAGAAAAAAATATCCAATTTCATGTCAAAAATCTCGGTATTTTTAGCGTAAATAAAGCTGAAGATGGAAAAATTCTGATGAATTTCCCTGTGCGTCGGGCACAGGTCGTGAGCGAATATCCTGAAGAGCTACGTCTAGGGTTGAGTCAACCTTTTAAGCAGGTTTATCAGAATGCGCAGGCGTATATCGTGGAATACGAAATGGCTCAACAAGTCTTGGACGAACAACCGAATTTTGAAATTTTAAAACGTCTTGGCAAAATCCGCACCGCCATCACAGCGCCGGGTACGATCACTGATGTTGCAATCACTGCGGCAGCCCAGCAATATGACTGTATTTCACGCTATTTTGCACCGGGTAATGGCATCAATGAAGATCCTGTTACGGGTTCTATTCATACCGGAATTGTGCCCATTTGGGCAGAATGTCTACAAAAAAGTCAGATCTTGGCATATCAAGCATCAAGTCGTGGTGGTGAACTACACTGTCAAATGCTTGAAAATGACCGTATAGAAATCTCAGGCTATGCGTGTTTGTATATGCAGTCGGACATTTATATCTGAACATAAATCAAATACATGCTGTCGAAATCTGCGGCATGTATTTAATAAAAAGTAACTATTAATCCTGAAAAGCTCAGCATAAAATCAAAACCAATCTGATCGACAGCACTGCGCTGATCGATACTAAATATAAAGGACACTTGAATTACATGCGTATTAAACATTTAACGCTTTCACTTTTTTTTGCAGGTTTAAGTACAAGCCTCTTTGCTCAACCTGTATTGGTTAAAACTGAACAAGCCATTGAAGAATATAAATTAGACAACGGTTTTCGTGTGGTTTTGGCGCAAAACGATAAAGAAAGCAAAGTGTTTATGAATACGGTGTATTTCACGGGTTCATTAAATGACCCTGAGGGCAAAGGTGGTTTAGCGCATTTGCTTGAACATTTGGCTTTTAAAGGCACTGAAAATGTCAAAGGTGATGAATTTCAGCGTCGCTTAGACCAATTCACGCTGATGACCAATGCCAGTACGGATTATTATTCAACGAAATATACCAATGTGATTCGTCCTGAACAAAGTTCAATCGATCAAGTTTTGCATTTAGAAGCAGAACGGATGGATAAATTGGTACTTCAGGAAAAGTTTGTACCAACAGAAATTGATATCGTTAAGCGTGAACGTGAAATTCGTTTAGATCAGCCATTTTCCGTCTTAATCGACCAAGTTTTAAAAGAAGCCTATGGCAATCAATCTTTAGGTCGTTTACCGATTGGTGATTTGAAAGAACTTCAATCGATCAATATGAACGAATTAAACCAGTTCTATCGCCGTTGGTATGTGCCAAATAATGCAGTGATGGTGATTTCTGGTAAGTTTGATAAAGCGGCTGTATTAAAACAAATTGATCAACAATTTAGCCCAATTGCCGCACGTCAAATTCCTGAACAAGCCAAAGTCCCTAAATTAGATGGAACGAAATTAAAGCAACGCGAATTTACCGTTCATAAGGGCAGTGACTTTGGCAAATTTAATATTTATTTAAATGGTGCAGTCGAACCAATTAAAACTGCTTTGGCTGTATCTCCAACGTTGTATACCTTACAGCCAAGTGGACATTTGTACCAAAGCATGGTGGAAACAGGGACAGCAACCGCAGTTCAATCGACCACATGGTTAGATAAAGATTTTAATTTGGTGTTTATGGGGGCGATATATGGCCCAAGTCATGATGCTAACAAAGTGGCAACCAGTCTGGCACAAGGTGTAGAGCAGAATAAAGCCTTTAATGACGTCGAGCTAAACCGTGTTAAAAGCCTGACTCGAAATATGGCTGACAATGTCAAAAATAGCGCAACAGCACTTGGCGAGCGTCTTAGTTCTTATACTGTGGCTTATAACGGGGACTGGTCTCAATATTTCCGAGACTTAGATAAAGTACAAAAGCTAAATGTAAGCGACGTGAATCAGGTGTATAAGGACTTTCTAAAGCCCGAATACCGTGTCACAGGAAATATTCTACCAACACCTGAAGACCAGAAGAAAGCACAGCAACAGGCTGCGTCAAAACCTGCTGAAACTTTAGATCAGCAAGCGCCTGCAGAAGAGCCGTTGAAAGATGCGAGTGTTTATCGTGCTGAAGTGAAGCAATACGTTGCAGAGTCTAAGCAATATTTAAATCAGAAAGAAAAACAGATTCAGCGCGCTAAATTTAAAAACGGCATTCAGTATGCATTGTTTCCAACCAAAACTCGTGATGACAAGACCTATGCTACGATTGCATTGGATTTTGGTACAGCGCAAAGCTTAATGAATAAAGGTGAGTTGCTAGATTTGACAGCTTATCTCATGTTCCGTGCATCTAAAGATCAAAGTTTACAGCAAATTGCCGATAAAATTATTGATGTTGGTGGCGGTGCAACGGTCAGTGCAAATGATAATGGTCTCATGATTCAGGTGGTTGCACGTAAAGAAAAATTTGCTGATTTTTTGCAATATGTTATTGATGTTATTAAAGCTCCAGCATTTGAACAGTCACAATTTGATTTAATTAAAGCGCAAAGTTTATCGAGTTTGGATCGACCTTATACAGAGCCGGATACCGTTGCTGCAATGACGCTGTCGCGTATTGTCGAGATCTATCAGCCGGGGGATATTCGTTATCACTTCGAACCTGAACTTGCGAAAAAACAAATTGAGTCGGCTACACGTGATCAAGTGCAGCAGTTACATCAAAAATTCTTTAAAACACAGCATGCACAAATTGCGGTAACTGGTGATTTTGATACTAAGCAAATTGAAAAAATTCTGAAAAAAGAATTTGCAGATTGGAAAACCAGCGAGCCATATCAACGCTTAGAGTCTACGTTTACGGCATATCCTGCACAGAAAGTGCATGCATTGTCTGAACAGCGTGAGTTTGGTAGTTACCAAGCGATTATGACTCTACCTGTAGGTGTGGAGCATACTGATTCTCCTGCACTACAAGTATTACGCCACATACTTGGTGATTCACAGTTGTCTTCACGTTTAGCTCAAGAGTTACGTGAAAAGAATGCACTGGTTTATGGTTTTAGTGCAGACATTAATTTTGATGAATGGGTGAATTCGGGTGTACTGAGTATTGATGCAAACTACACTGCGGGTAAATCAGCACAAGTTTCTCAGTCTGTTCATAAAGTTTTGCAAAACTTATTGAAAAATGGCGTGACGGAACAGGAAGTAGAAGCGGCCAAAGCCAGTATTTTGAAAAAGCGTTTAACTGCACTTGAAGATGACCGTCGCATTCATAGCATGTTGATTCCACAGTTAGAAAAAGGTCGTGACCTAAACTATCGTGAAAAACGTGATCAACGCATTGCTGCTTTGACCAAGGCGGATGTTGATGCTGTCATTAAAAAATATATTCAACCTGAACATTTGGTTGAAGTGATGTCTGACCAATATGGTCAAGCCGCAAAATCTACTCAAAAATAAACCGAATAAAAAAATCCTCCAGATGGAGGATTTTTTTTGAGCCGCAATGGATAGCTTGATAGCAAAATAGCTTAATGAACTTATAGGCGGTAGAACTGACGCGCATTTTGTTGGAAGACTAAAGTCAGCGCATCAGGATCATAACTCGCGACCGCATCTGAAAAGGCGTCAATAATATTCACCAAGGATGCACTCACACTATCCATCGGGAAGTTAGAGCCAAACATCACACGGTATTTCCCAAAGCATTGTAGAGCATGCGAAATAAGCGGGAAGGCGCAATCGAAAATCTCTTGTTTGGATGCAAGGCGTTGTTCTTTATGAAACTGATGACCCAGCACAGGCATGAATAAACCAGACATTTTGGTATAAACATTTGGGCAACTTGCCAGTTCAGCTAAATCATCTTTCCAACGAAACAAGATATTGTCACGTGAAGTTTGGGTTAAGCCTGTATGTGAGCCGACAGGTCCAAAGGCACCGACAGGTGTCCCAAAATGATCCAGAACGATAGATGTTTCAGGGAAAGCACGTGCTAAAGCGGTTAAATCACGAATTTGGTCTGAATAAACCCATGCATCAAAACTTAAATTCATTTGAGCAAGGGCTTCAAAACCTTTCATAAATTTTTTATTGGTATAGAGATGGGGCTCATTGGTCCATGCGTGAACTTTTGGGTCTTCATGTACAGCTGCCATTTTTCGTATGCCACGAAAATGTGGGGAGGCTTGTTTATGCATTTTAAGAATTTTCTTAAAACTACTGTCACATGGGTCTGCAGTGCCGACTATGGCGCCAAGTTTAATCTTTTGAGCATTAAAGTCTAAAGATTCAATAAACTTTGTTTCACCAACCACCCCTTTGCCTTTATGGTCATGCCAGCTCGCTTCTACATGTACGATTTGATCGACCAGATAATGTCCTGCATCTTGCTTATAATTTTCAGGCAAATACGGTGTCGTCACATGTTTGGTTAAACCAACTGTGTCAATTAACTCTTGCGGCTTAACTAAGCGCATCATTTTGTCGAGCAAGTAGGGATGTTTACCCAATAATTTCACGGCAAGTGAAGCGGCATGTGGGGTATTGTATGGATCCCATTGATGTATATGTGAATCCACGATGGCAAAATCGAGCGTCTGCATTGCTATCCTTGTCCTTAAAACCATGTCCATTTCTTGCGTATTTCATTGTATTTCCGAATACGCGAGGCACTGAAAATAGCATGAATGATGAAAATACAACGTTATGACTAAATATTAAATCAAAGCTTTGTGAAAGAGAAGTTGTATAAAAAAAGCCCCGAAGGGCTTTTGATTAATGCTGATGATCGTGGTCGTGATCATGCTTATTTGCATGGAATTCTTCGTTATGACGGAAGCGAAGATAGTTTTCAAACTGTTCGCAATATTCATCATAATTATCTTCAAGCATCATTTGAAATTGTTGAAGAATATAAGACATCACTTGATCTTTGGCATCACGCATTTCTTTGCCATCTTTGAAGCCATTTGCAGCAACCCAAGTATTAAAGCGAGCAGTACCAAATAACATGGCAGCACTTACTTGACCGCGCATTTCTGCAGGTTTGACTTGAGAACCTTTTTCAACACGACAAAATTCATTGGCTTGTTTAATAAATTCATCCGCACGTTCAAAGAATGCTGCATTCAACGCTTCTTCTTCGGTTACATCAGTAGCTTCAATCTTTTGAACCATGAATGTGTCCTAGCATAAAAATCTAATGCAGTATTATAGGCAAAGCCTTGCAGAAACTAAACCTTTGACTTAATCTAAAAATAGCCTAAGTACAATGGAATGCTTCATGCAAGACGCAATCGCAGTGCAAAGTCTGAAAAGTGATATTGCATTACTTCGACAAAATATTTGGCCGCCCTCAACCTTAGCCAATGTAGAAGGGCTGCCCATTTATTATGGTACGCAGTCTGAAGTAGCCGAATATTATGCACAGTGGACAGGTTTAATTGAACGTGCTCAAGACTTATTTCAACCCTTTGTGGAAGATGAAGTCCTTGATGCAATCCATTTGCCGAGTCATTTGAATCTGCCGCTTTTTTATTTTCATGTGGATCGTATTCGAATCAACAAAACACGTGCAAAAGAATCTAAAACCTTTCGGGGTATTGCCAGCTTAGTTGAAAAATGTGGGCAGTTTGAAGCAGATCAAATTCAAGCGATGCGACATTGGCTTGACAGCGATGACACGGCAGCCTTGGTCGGACACCGTGAATTTATTGACCTCAGAACCTATGTATTTCAACATGGGCAAAGTGATTATACCCGTACTCGTTTTTATGTGAATGGCATTGTACTTAGTGTCGAAAACGAGTTTAAATTGGTGGATGCCCGTGACAAACCACGTAAAGCCCGTAGCGATAGCTATAGTGACCCTTTAGCAGATAACAATACGTGGAAAATCTTTGGGAAATATCGTTAATTAATAAATATCGTTAATTACTGATGTTACGCAGTAACATCAGAAGCGCCATTTGATTCAAATAAAAGAGCGATACGCGGCAACGTCATCCGCAAGTGTTTGAGACAGAACTACATCTATTTAAAGATGTTTTTGCGATACTTTGAATAAGTAGACGCTAGTGAACGAGTTTTGCGGATGACAATGGTTTTGGGTACTTTTGCCGAATGAGAAACAACGTTTCGTAAGAGTACTTCCAGCCGAAGGCTAATCCCTTTATTTAAACCCTAGATGTAAGACTCCGTCGAATAGACTTAAAAATCATTTTAAAAATGCGTAATTACTTTTACGCGCGTAACATCAGTTAATTAAATATGTTGACGATATTACTTAGAACGTGAATTTAGTTCGCTGCACAAGGATGCTTTGGATTATGTAATCCACGCCCTAATGTGAAAATAGCCACTATGGCAAATGCCGAAATTGAAAGTTTGGCTCATGCAGAGCAATTGACTGATTTTTATATGACCTTATTGCAAGGGATGACGATACAAGCACGTGATGGTATGGCCTTGACACAATTACAACGCATGGTGAGTAATGCCATGAAATCATGGGGGTTATTAGCACAAGGTTAAATCAGTATGGATTATGAATTAAACCCCCAATAGCAGTGTAGCCTTAAGGCAATTTTCTTAGTTTTTTTGAATGACTGATATGCAAATACTATATTGAAGTTTATTTGCAGGGATGAATTTTAATGTCGCCCAATTCCATCACACTGATATAACCGTCAACCGCAATTAAATTGTCGCTTTGACTCGATAGGGTGAGACATTCTCCAGACTTGACGCTAGATAGTAGCTGACCTTGTTGCGGATTCAAGTTCATGCTGTAAATACTCAGTGTGCCAGCATCGGTTTTGATTTGGTAAGACTCATCACCATAGTCCTCATTATTATTGCGCAGGACTTTAAAGGTTCGTCGTGTCTGATCAAAGTTTTGAGTTGGAGAAAGCGGCTTTTCGACTTGTAAGGATGCCGTGCGCCTTAATTCGGTACTTTGCACAGGCTTATGTTGTTCACTACAAGCACTCAGTATTGGGAAAAATATAAAAATAAGTGAAAATGAAAATAGGGGATAAATTACAGGTATGTGACTTTTCAACATAAAACCACCCTGAATCTAAGTTTTCAGATAGCTTATTTTAAAAGTTTTTATCCAGAAAACAAAAATAATAGGTTCTCAAAATATTTCAATGTAACTGAGTCAAACTAAGGAAATGATGAATTGAAAATAGCCGACTTTGAATCTGAATGATCAACAAATGAATATCTATATGACAATGTAGGATACAAATAAACAGGGAGAATCATTGAATCTCCCTTAGGTTTTATTTAATAAGTTTTCGACTGACAAGGAATTGTTCTGTCGCGTCTAATAGCTTATCTGCATAAACCTCTTGTTTTGCCGTCAACCAACCGAGAACAAACCAATCGCTAGCTTCCAGCTCTGTTTGCTGAATATATTGTGCAGAAGAAGATAGGACTTGGTATTCCTGAGCCGCGACTTGTGCATCATTAAGCGCTTTACTGTATTTCTGCAAGTTTTTTACATCATAAATCGATGTCAAAATAGGGAAGCTAAATTTAAGCTCTTGTATGCGCTGAGAAAGCACATCTAAGCTTTCAAAATTGTTAATGTCGGCATCATTTAAAGCCTCTTGCAGGGCTTTATATTGGTTTTGCAGGGTGTTTTGAGCATGCCATTTAAAATCATGTTGCTGCGGTGCATCATCGATTTTCAAACTAAACATTAAAAGCTCAAGATAATGATGTACATTTTGAGTCGATTTAACCAAATTGCCTAACTTCTCTTTGGCATACAAAATATCTTTGGTTAAATTTTCAGAAGTCGTTGGGTTTTGTAAAAAGCCACCCAAGGTATTTTGCATGTGCTCAAAATGGTGTAATTGTTCAAACTGCTGTTTAAATGCGCCTAATTGCAATGCCCATTTTTCAATGATATCGCTGTTCCAATCTTTAAACAGCGAAATGGTTAATTGTAAATGATGGAGTGCTTTTTGAGCTTGTGTAATGTGCTCGGCCTGAGCCACACCTGCAGAAATTGCGGCAATATTAGGCAGAAGGTGCTGCATTTCCTGTGCAATTAAAAGTCGTAAGTTTTTTGCGGCAGTGTCTTTTTTACTGAGTTGAAATTCTTTAGCCTCAACTGCTGGACTCACCGTTTGATTCAATGCCAGCAAGTTACCAATTTCCGCTTTACTGCGAACGTCTAACCACAAATGGTACTTTTTAACCCATTCAAAACTAAAGGCTAGAAGCGATTGAATAGAGCCACTTTTAAGTTCAAATTCAACTTCGTGAACCTCTGTTTCTGTGCTGTTACTGCGGATACAGCCGACATCTAAGCTAACTTCGATCTTGGCGTCTTCAAACTCTATGACGCGATAAGTTCTCAGAATGTCAGTTTCAAATTGAAGTTGTAGCGTATCTTGCTGATCGCCTAAAGTGGTTTTTAAAACCGATTGAACTTCAGCTTTATTGGCATAGACCGATAAATCTAAAGCAGGAGCTTGTTCAACTTCACCCAAATCTAAGTTATGTTCAAAGCGTTCAATGTGGCTTTTACCTGCAGCTTTCAGGGTTTGAATCCAGCGGGTTCCTTCTAAACGCTGACGCAAGGCTGCATGCTGCTGTGCCATTTTTCGATCTGGGGTATCAAAATATTTAGCTTTAAGTTGAATTTGTTCCGATTTTTTTGGATCGAGTGCTTTTAATAATGCAGTTCGACGTGCTTCTGGAATCTGGAACTTTAATTCAACTTCAACCATGGTTTTCTGTCCTGATGTCACAACTTCATGATCTGGCATGAAGCGATCTTTAAATTTTTATAAAAATGAAAAACTAAAATGTGCGTACATTTTCTATCAACTAAACGCGTATCGATTGTAGCGAAAAACAGTTGAGAAGTAAGACTTGACGGATTTGAAAACTCTGATTTTGGACGAAGAAAAGTTTTAAAAGATGGATATTCCATCAATTGTATAATTCACAATGGTTCGACTTTCATGGGATCAAAATAAAATTTTACGTCTTTAACGCGGACGAATTTTAAGCTATGTTGATTAAAATAAGTTCAGGATGAGCACAACATGAATTCACAAGTACAACCCGAGTTTAATCGAAACTTAAAGCCCGAATTTCAGTTACCGATTCGTGACTATTCGCAATTTTATCGATTTTATTTGACTGAACATCGAAATATTATGAGTCGTCGTTTACATGCCACCGGCAGCAGTATTGGACTCTATTTCTTTGCAAAAGCAATTTTAAAAAGACAACCAAAGTATTTTGCTTATGGCCTGGTTTCAGGCTATGCTTGTGCATGGGTCGGACATTTTTTCTTTGAAAAAAATAAGCCGGCAAGTTTCAAGCAGCCTTTATACAGCTTTATTTCCGATTGGCGCATGCTGTCTGATATTGTGAAGGGGAACTTAAGCTTAAAAGACCGTAATTTAGATAAGATTGATAGTTAATTATTTATTAATCAAACGTTTAATTTTTATTGATTTTGGTGTAGTTTTTTGAGTAAATGACTTGTAAGTTTAGAGTGATTAGTCTAATAATGTTCATATTGTTTATTCACTGTTTATCTGAAAGATAAATAGACGATAAACCCCAGTTTTCCAAGCCTAGAGTGACCTTCTCTAGGCTTTTTTTATGGCCTTAGAAATGGTCTATTGTTTGAAAGATTTAACCACAAAAATGTTCACAAAAAAAAATAGGCTAGACTTTTTGATGCTCTGAACGCTCCCCAAAACGTTTCTTACCAAGCACCAAAAAGTCTAATAGGTTGCATATTTTATTCTTATCAAGTGTTTTGTTTTTATGCGCTGTTTTTTGTATTCTTCTGTTTCGCTATTAGATAATTTGTATCAGTTTTGTTCTATACCTAAAAATAGTGATTTTTTCCATTTTTTACAGACAATTCAATTAAACATTTATATAAGCAGTCTTGTGAAAAGGAATATAACTTTCACAGCGGGAAAATATTAAAATTTTATGCCCCAAGCAACATTTCATAGACCTAATCGCTATAATATTCAAAAGTTTTAAGTTGTGATTGAACTATGCGTGGTTTATACCTCATTACCAATGATGATCCTATAGAATTGCTTTTAGCCAAACTTGAAGGCGCGATGGCGACTTATGAAGTCGCTGTTTTGCAATATCGCCGTAAAAAAGTGGCAAAAGAAGATCAGGCTTATGAAATTGAATACATGAAAAATATGTGTAATCAGTACAAAGTGCCTTTTGTTATTAATGACGATTTAGAAACTGCAGTTCAATATAGTGTGGGTGTCCATTTAGGGCAAGATGACGGTTCAATTGCTGAAGCTGTAGCACGCTTACCTAAAAATGTTTTGATCGGTCGAAGCTGTAATAACTCTTTAGAACTGGCTGAGCAGGCGATTGCAGACGGTGCAAACTATGTGGCTTTTGGTGCCATTTTTGCAACTGAAACCAAGCCTGAAGCAGGCAATATTGGCTTAGAAACGCTAAAACAAGCCAAAGCGAAACTAAATGTACCTATTTGTGCAATTGGTGGTTTAACTGTAGAGAACTCCGCTGAAGTGATTGAAGCAGGTGCTGATCTTTGTGCTGTGATTAGTGATGTATTAGGTCGTTCAATGTCTGCTGTCAGCAGTCGTGTTTATGAATGGTCTGAGCTTTTTGCTGAACAAGCTTAATTTTTTTAGATTGAATAAGTAGAGAATTTTTATGAGCTTATCTGCTAAGCAAGAACAATTATTTAAACAAGCCAGCAAGCATATTCCTGGCGGCGTAAACTCTCCTGTACGTGCATTCAATGGTGTAGGTGGTACACCGGTATTTATCGAAAAAGCGCAAGGCGCATATCTCTATGACGTAGACGGAAAACGCTATGTCGACTATGTCGGCTCTTGGGGCCCAATGATTTTAGGTCATGCGCAGCCCGACATTATTAAAGCGGTTCAAGAAGCGGCTGTTGATGGTTTGAGTTTTGGTGCGCCAACCGTTCATGAAACGACTTTGGCGGATATTATTTGCGAAATTATGCCGTCTATTGAATTGGTTCGTATGACTAATTCAGGGACTGAAGCGACTATGACAGCCATTCGTCTTGCTCGTGGCTATACCGGCCGTGACAAGATTGTAAAATTTGAAGGTTGCTACCACGGTCACTCAGATTCACTCTTGGTTAAAGCGGGTTCAGGCTTACTCACTAAAGGTGAAGGCGAAGCGACTTCTGCAGGTGTTCCTGCTGATTTCGCCAAACACACTTTAACCCTGCCGTACAACGATATTGCGATGCTGAAAGAATGCTTTGCAAAATTCGGTTCAGAAATTGCAGGTGTGATTGTCGAGCCAGTTGCAGGCAACATGAACTTGGTGAAACCAATTGACGGTTTCTTGCAAGCGATCCGTGATGTATGTGATGAGCATGGTTCTGTCTTTATCATTGACGAAGTGATGACAGGTTTCCGTGTCGGTCTTGGCGGTGCGCAAGCGTATTATGGCGTAACACCTGACTTGACCACTTTAGGCAAGATCATTGGTGCAGGCCTGCCAGTTGGTGCATTTGGCGGTAAACGCGAAGTGATGGAATGCATTGCACCTCTTGGTAAGGTATATCAAGCAGGCACACTATCAGGCAACCCACTTGCAATGCGTGCTGGTATTGAAATGTTTAAACATTTGCGTAAACCTGGCTTTTATGAAACTTTAACTGAAAAATTGGCAGGCTTACTTGCTGGTTTACAAGCTGCTGCAGACGAAGCGGGCATTCCGTTCTTTACCCAGCAAGTAGGTGGAATGTTTGGTATTTACTTTACAGATCAAACTGAAATCACGGGTTTTGATTCAATTTTGAAATGTGATGTAGATGCATTCCGTACATTCTTCCATGGTATGTTACAGCGCGGTGTAAACTTAGCGCCTTCAGCTTTTGAAGCAGGCTTCTTCTCAAGCGCGCATAGCGATGAAGATATTGCATTTACCATTGAAAAGGCGAAAGAAGTTTTTGCCGAAATGAAGTAATTTTCATTTAAAACGGCAAATTCTGCTTTAGAATAAAGCCCGCAGCCTGCTGTGGGCTTTATTGTAGCCGCATGATTGAACGTGCATTGAAAAAGGATTTTTAAATGAAAACCAAGCATTATTTAACTTTGGCGGATGCAGAATTTTTATTAAACACAGCACATGCTTATGCAGTAGAAAATGGTTTTAATGTCAGCATTGCGGTAACGGATGAGACAGGCAATTTGTTAGCGATGAAACGAATGGATGGTGCATCGCCAATGACAGCAAATCTATGCTTAGAAAAAGCCAAATGTTCAGCCATCAGTAAGCGCCCATCTAAATTGTTTGAAGACATTATTAAAGGCGGTCAGATGGGTTTTCTGACCATGGATACCTTTTCAGGCATGCTGGAAGGCGGTGAGCCGATTATGTACGAAGGGCAGTTGGTGGGTGCGATAGGAGTGTCTGGAGTAAAGTCTTTTCAGGATGCAGAAATTGCACAGCAGGCGATTGAGAAGTTTTTGGCACAGGTATAAAACTTCCTTAGAGATTTTTAAGTTTAGCTATATTTAAAAATTCATAGTTTCATAGCCAATGATGCGTCGAACGTGAATAATCACAAAAAAGCTGTTTCATTGTGCTGGACTCTGAAATGGATGATTTTAATAAGATATTGATGCTTATAGGTAAATTTCAAGAATTTCGTAAAAGGTTTATTATGTTAATTGTAAAAATAATTAAAAGTTTAGGAATACTAGTAGAATGCAGCTAATAGAAATAGAACCTTATTTTTGGGAATTATATGAGGATAGCGAAAATATATATCTCAATGTTTTTATAAATATAAGTGCAATTTCTTGGGAGAAAACTATCTGCCTAGATGAACAAGCGATTCAGCAATATCAGACTCAAGGAAAAAGTTTTATTGATGGCTTAGCGAAAAGAATTGAAAGTAGCCAATTTGGAACAGATTATGAAAGATTTTACTCATATGTAGATGCCTCTAAAGAACAGAAAAAGGCAATGCTTCAAGCATTTAAAGAATATAAGGCTTAGCAAAATTAAATCCATTTAATATAATGAAGATTGTACGAAATGTTTATGTTTACATAGGTAAATAGCAAAGAACTTATTACTTTTGTGTATCTACGCTAGCATAAGTTTAATTTATGAATAATTAGTTGACTCATCTCCCATGCTGTACCCAATGCCCAAAAAAATCCAACTTTCACCATCTAAAGCGAAATGGCAACTGTCATCAACACAGTCAGTATTGGTGCTGGTTGGTTTACAAAATTTACGCATGCAGCAAGGCATACAAGATACGCAGTTGATGGAAAATTTGATCCAGCTAACCAATAAAGCCAAAGCTTTAGAGATCCCCATCGTCGATTTATATGGCGATGATTTACTTCAGGGCATGCAGCAGCTCGGTGAATATGCAACAACACACCAGCAGCTGATCTTTACAGGGCAAATCACGCCTATGCTGAAACAGATCTTGCCGCATCTATATAGCGTGACAGAGCAAATCTGTATTATTGATGACGCAATTGTGCTGAATAATCAGGAACAGCATATTCAGTGGGTGGACTCCATGTCAGGCCAAGGTATACATCATATGAGTAGTTATAATTTGATGCGGCTTTGGAATCTGTCAGCACCAACGGAATTCGTTTTGTCAGCCAAAGGCATATTATTGGCTATTGCAGAGCAGCTAGATATGGACGCTTTGGAAATAGATCCCTTAATCGATTTACGCAGTTATGGACTCGATTCCGTTGCCATGGTCAGCTTAATTGGTTTGTGGCGTGCCAATGGTGCAAACATCCGTTATGAAGACTTTTTAGAGGATGCAAGTTTAAAAGTATTGCTAGAAAAATTGCTCAGTACAGACTAAACAAAGCTAATTGGAATTATTTTTGTTCTAAATCGGAAAATACGTCGGGAAATATAGCTTTGTGCATTGTAATTGTTGGCTAAGCTTTTTATTATTGCCGCCTTGTTTTTCGAGATCAGAACTGGATTGAACTTTGAGTAATTTTCTAACCGAACACCTGATACATCGTGACACTGACTTTATGGTCATCCATAAACCAGCAGGTTTACTCACAGTTCCGGGAAAAACAGCAGATTTAAAAGACTGTGTTATCAATCGATTATTAAAAATTGAACCGAATACCTTGCTCATCCATCGTTTGGATCGTGATACCTCAGGTATTTTGGTTTTTGCATTAACCCGTCAAGGGCAAAATCGAATTTCACGCCAGTTCCAAGAACGTCAAACTTCAAAAACATATCAGGCATTGGTTGCGGGTACGCTCGAAGGTGAAGGTACTGTTGATGTACCCGTCGTGTATGACCCAGAACATCCGCCACTGCATATTGCCGATCCTGCACATAATAAGCCTGCACTTACGCATTGGAAAGCCACTGAACATTTTGAGATTCAGGGGCAAGCCGTAACACGTGTAGTTTTAACGCCTATTACCGGTCGATCACATCAGCTTCGCGTTCATATGCAATATTTAGGTCATCCTATTGTTGGTGATACTTTGTATGCAACACCTGAGCAACAGAAGCTGATGCCGCGTTTATGTTTACATGCTGAGCGTTTAAGTTTTAACCATCCTGAAACAGAGCAAACAGTGGAATTTCACTGTCCTGTACCATTTTAGGAAAATCATTTAAATCCCTAAGAATTCTGCTCACTATTTAGTGGGCTTTATGTCAAAATATATTGCTTTATGGTCTAGATTTTTGCTCAAATAACGTTCACAGTTTGAGCATAATATTTTCAGACCGAACTTGAGAAAAAGGTGGAAAAATTGCAGCAGTTTGCTATTGGTCAACGTTGGTTATCAGATACAGAAACGGAACTGGGTTTAGGTGTTCTTATTGATGTTGATGAGCGATCGGTCAGCATTTTATTCCCAAAAAGTGATGAAACTCGTGTCTATGCCCGTCACAATGCGCCTTTATCTCGTATTGTTTTCAATGTAAATGACGAAGTCCAAGACCAAGAAGGTCAAATTTGGATTGTCGAATCGCTTGAAGACCGTGGTGGTGTGGTTCGTTATAACGCGGTACGTAAACTTGCCGATGGTACTGAAGAGCGTAAAGCACTGAATGAAACACGTATTGGTGCAAGTATTCAGTTAGCAAAACCATTAGATCGTTTACTTGCAAGCCAAGTGGACTATAAAGAATGGTATGACCTGCGTATCGAAGCACTGCTTCTTCAAGCCAATATGAAGTCTAGCCCTTTACGTGGCTTAGTGGGTTCACGTGTGGGTCTCATTCCACACCAACTGTATATTGCGCATGAAGTGGGTAAACGTTTTGCTCCACGTGTATTACTTGCTGACGAAGTTGGTCTGGGTAAAACCATCGAAGCTGGTCTGATTATTCATCAGCAACTCAAAACGGGTCGTTCAGAACGTATCTTGGTCTTAGTACCTGATTCATTGCAATATCAATGGATGATTGAAATGCGTCGTCGTTTCAATCTTGAGTTCTCATTATTTGACTTGACGCGTACAGCTTCGATTAAAGAACACGATCCAGACCTCAACCCATTCTTAACTGAACAATGCATTATTGCTAGTGTTGATTTGATGATCGACCATGATGACTTGCGTGAACAAGCGCTTGAAGCTGGTTTTGATTTGCTCGTGGTCGATGAAGCCCATCATTTAATGTGGTCAGAAGAAGAAGGCGGCAATGACCGTTATGACCTTGTTGAAGAACTTGCTGAAAAAACGCCGGGTGTCTTGTTACTAACCGCAACGCCTGAACAATTAGGTGTGGAAAGTCACTTTGCACGTTTACGTTTACTTGATCCACAACGTTTTAGTTCACTTGATCGTTTCTTGGATGAAGAGGAGCAGTATCACCAAACAGCTAAAATTGCTGAAGTGCTGATGTCTGATCTGCCACTCGAAGAAGGGCATTTGGCAGCGATTGAAAGCCTATTAGGTCATCGAATTACTGACGAGCCAGAACAACGATTCCGTGCTATTCATGAGTTATTAGACCGTCATGGTACAGGTCGTATTTTATTCCGTAATACCCGTGAAGCGATTCAAGGCTTCCCAGGTCGTGACTGTCAGCCTGCGCCATTACCTGCACCTGAAAACTGGTCTAAAGATGGCAAGCTACGTGAACAAATGTGGCCTGAAGAAGCGCAGCTTGATGGCTCGTGGATGGAAACTGACCCACGTGTGATGTGGTTGATGGAACGTCTGCGTACAGACCTGAAACACAAAAAAGTGTTATTGATTGCACGCAGTGGTCCAGTGGTTGAGTCTTTAGAAAATGTACTTCGTTTGCATGCGGGTATTCGCACAGCGATGTTCCATGAAGGCATGAGTTTATTAGAACGTGACCAAGCAGCGGCTTACTTTGCGGAAGAGTCATACGGTGCGCAAATTTTACTTTGTTCAGAAATTGGTTCTGAAGGTCGTAACTTCCAGTTTGCATCGGACCTTGTGTTATTTGACTTACCTGCCAACCCAGACGTACTTGAACAACGTATTGGTCGTTTAGACCGTATTGGTCAAGAAAATCGTATTCAAATTCATGTGCCTTATTTGGTTGGTACTGCTCAAGAGCGTATGTTCCGTTGGTATAACGAAGCATTAAATATTTTCTGTAATATCTCGCCGACTGCGCAAACCTTACAAGAAAACTTCATTGTCAATCTGAAAGATTGTTTGTTGGCAGATAAAGGTCAAGAGTTTGAAGATTTGCTCGAAGCGGTGAGTGTACAACGTGAAGCACTTGAAGCTGAACTTCAAGAAGGTCGTGACCGTTTACTTGAGTACAACTCTTGCCGTCCAATTGTAGCGCAAGAAATTGTCACTGCACTTGAAGACTACGACGACAATACAACCTTACCAATGTTTATGAAGCGCTTCATGGCGTCTACAAACATTGATTTTGATGAGCAAAGTAATGGTACCGTGATCATCAAACCTACGGATCAAATGCAAGTTCAAGGTCTGACTTTGGACGAAGAAGGTATGACGGCGACGTTCTATCGTGACCAAGCACAGATTCGTGAAGATGCTCAGTATTTAACACTTGAGCATCCATTCACTGAAAGTGTGATGGAAATGATTAATACACAAAGCTTTGGTAGTACTAACGTTGCTGTATTGAAATCAGCAGCTTTACCACAAGGTTCTGTGTTAATGGAAGTGTGGTTTAAAGTCGATGTCGTTGCACCGAAAGCACTGAATTTGCCGTCAAGTTTGCCACAACAGTTGGTTCGTGTATTACTAAGCGAAAAAGGTCAGGATTTATCGCAAAAAATTGCACCTGAAATTTTACGTCCTTATTTACATCATCTTGATGGCAACAGTTGCCGCCAAGTGGTTAAGGCGCGTCGTGATGTCATTGAACAGCGTTATACGCAAGCGCTTGAAATTGCTCGTGGTGCATTACCGGGCTTTAAACAACAAGCCAAAGAAATCTATGGTAGCAAATGGCAGTATGAAATTGACCGTTTGACTTATTTGAAGCAGTTCAACCCAAGTATTCGTGAAGACGAAATTGCACGTTTACAAAAACTGCAAAAAGAAGGTTTAACACTGCTTGATGGTCTAGCGGTTACACCAGAAGCGATTCAAATTATGGTAGTGGTTAAGCCATAAGTTAAGAATCTTAAAAAAGCACCTTCGGGTGCTTTTTTTTATGGCTAAAATTATAACTGTAAAATTAATCACGACAGATTTAAGCTAAATCTTAGTTTTGTATTATTTTTTTAATCTAAATTGTCGACATCGGCATAAAAAAAGTAACTATTCTTCAGCAATTCTACAGCTTGATCAAAATCTTCATTTTCATCCAACATATAAAATATGCCATCAAGCTTTGTATAGTCAGGATGATTTTTTGCTAACTGAATTTGGATCGTACTTCGTTCTGCTTGGCTGCGTGTTACATAATGAACACTAAGTAAATCAAAGTCGATGTCATTACATAGCGGCTGTTTTAAGGCAATGGCACCACAATAATCATGTATTTCAGGTAATAAGCGTAGAACTAAATCAGCCTCTTTGCTTTCCGCCACGATGAGCTCTGGGTCTGCAGTCTTACACAAGGCCAGTATTTCTGTTAATAGGGTTGTTTCATCTAGTGTATGGTCTAACACGATGACTTTTTACGGTTGGATTAAATCAAAGTCATCTATTAAAATCATAAAACCTCCTGAAAATAGAATGGTTATGCTTTATTTATCTGCGTTATAAAATGAAATGGCGCTACGTTTGGAATCTAAAATTTTCTACAAATGGTTTTGGATAATGTGTTTAGTCTAAGAACGTTCTAAGGTTAATCATGGCGTAGAAATGCAACATTTTTTGATTCGTAGCTCAGTTAAATATGAAATTGTTAATATAGGGCGCTACGCTTCATGCTCATTGCTAGACCCAATATACATGCTTTGATTAGTAAAAGAATCGGCGTCGCGACATAAACTGTCGTTATTGATATCGATTGAATCCTGAAAGTGAAATGATTAAATGTATTCGGACATATAGCGATAGCATCATAATCAAATGATTGTTCACGAACTGTCTTAATGTCGTGTTTTGATGCTTTAGTTAAGTAAAGTTTTGGCTTGGTTAAATTTATACTTCGATGCTAGCGAGTTGAGGGCAGTTCCGTTAAAATGCTTCAAATTTCAGCAGTTCGTTAGAAGAAAATAAAAATATGAAATCCTTAATTACCTTAGGTAGTAAAACGTCACACGGTGGTGTGGTTTCAGAATGTGAACCTTCATTTGTGATTAATGGTATTGCGGTGCATTTAAATGGCATGAAACATTATTGCCCGAAATGTAATTCGACTGTGGCTGCGATCGCGGCAGATCAAAGTACAACGGTAAAGGGGCGTGGTGTTGTGGTTGCTGGAGATAAAACCACTTGTGGCGCAACCTTCTTACCAAATCAATCAATGGTCGGTTCACAAAAATAATCTGCATACTGACTTTTAGGTCATCTAGATAAGCTCTTTGAGTCCTGTTTAAATCGTATTGATCTCTTTATGATGGGTCATCATCAGTTGATTGGATGAGTTTTAGATGAAAAGCGCGATCCATTTTACCCATGCCAATGGTATTCCTGCCGCGAGTTATCGAAAGTTTTTATCCTACTTTTCACCGCAATTTGATGTGAAGGCGATTCCGCTGATTGGTATGGATGAGCGCTATCCGATCACCAAAGATTGGCGATATTTGGTCGATCAAGTCATCGCAGATATTGAGCACCAATTTCCAAAGCAACAAGTGATTGGGCTAGGGCATTCTTTTGGCTCTTTAGTCACCCTGATGGCGGCTTATAAACGTCCAGATTTGTTTTCACAACTGATTATTATGGATCCACCTTTTGTAATCGGTCCTAAGTCCGCCATTTTTGAAGGCATGCAAAAATTAAAGCTCAAAACTGTCGATAAAATCACGCCTGCAGCAATTACACTGAAGCGCAATGATCATTGGTCAAATTTGGATGAAGCCTATACGGCTCTGCGGAATAATCGTTTATTTAAAAGTTTTGATTCGCAGTGTTTTGAAGATTACTTTGCACAAGGCATTCAAGCTGATGAAAAACGCGGTGGCGTGACCCTCAGCATTCCAAAAGCCGTCGAAGCACAAATTTTCCGTACAGTGCCTGCATGGTGGTGGCGTACCCCACGGAAAGCCCCTCAAATGCCTGTACACCTTATCACCGCAAATGACAGCCATTTTTATAAACAAGGTTTGCCTGACGGAATGAAGAAAACCTATGGTATAGATTATAGTGTGGTTGATGGTGGGCACATGTTTCCACTTGAGCAGCCGAAACAGACAGCGCTACACGTCATGCAGTACTTACAGCATTAGAAAAATATATTTTGCTCATAAAAAAGGAGACCTGAACGTCTTCTTTTTTTCTCACCGTTAATTTTTAGCGAATTTGGGCTTCGTCTAGATGGCGAGCACCTTCCAATATCATACGAATCATAATCATGGTTTGTTCGGCAACTTCTTTGCGTTGTTCTGTCGGTAGATCAATGACTTTCGCACCCATGTTAAACACCAATTGGGTAATACCACGTGCCACGATGTCAGGATGAGCCAACTTGCTCTGATTTAAACGCTCTAGGACGATTAAATCTTCTCTTAATTCTTGTTGGAAATAGTTGAGTTGACGCTCAACTGCATTTTTATAAGAATGCGAACCAGTATAGCCTTCACGAAGCAACAGGCTTAAGTTGCCTTCATCGGCATCTAGCTGCTGAATAAATACTTCAACTGAACTACGAATAATACTGCTTTGGCGTGATGCCTGAAGGCGTGCTTCATGCAAAATTTGACGTAACACACCGCCAGCTCGATCAATCAACTCAATGGCTAATTCATCAATATCTTTGAAATGACGATAGAAACTATTTGGAGCAATGCCAGCTTCACGTGCAACTTCACGCAAACTCAGTGATGAAATACTTTTTTGTGGACCAATTAAATTAAGCGCTGCCTGAAACAGTTCTTCCTTGGTAATTGTTGCTTTACGACCTACAGTGCGAACTGTAAGTGGAGTTTCAGCTTCAGAATGTAAATCTTCCTGGTACATGTTAACCATATTCGTCTGTGCAGACTGAGTCATATTTTTTAATAGATTAAAAACATTAACATATTATAGCGTCTGCTAATAGCTTTTGTGAAAATGTCGATTAAATGCACAAGCGTATATACAAATATATATACATGTGTATAATAATTAAAAACCTCCCATGAGTTGTATTTGATTATGCATGTACTCGAAAAAGCGAAAAAGCCTTTAAACGCAATCAAAGACAGTGTTGTAGACGTCAATGCGGTAAATTTCTGGTTGCAGAAATTTAATCCGTTATGGTCTGGTAATCAGGCACTCGGCAAAATTGTACAAAAAGAAAATGCAGCAAATGAGATGGTCAGCCTAACCATACAGGTGAACCGTTTATTTAAAATTGGCGAAGCTGGTCAGCATCATCCTGTTTTTGCTCGCGTAAATGGTATCCGTTACGAACGTACTTATAGTTTGACTCAGTTAGATGATCAACACGTATTGCTTAGTGTAAAAAAAGTGAATACGGGTATTGTGAGTACTTGGCTCGTAGAACAAGCGCAAGTGGGCGATATCTTAGAATTTGGTCAGCCTTTTGGTGATATGACTTTGGTGTCAAATTCTGCGCCGTTGCTACTATTGGCTGCGGGTAGTGGTATTACGCCAATGTTAAGTTTGTTGAAAACGATGAGCAAAACCAAGAAAATTGCGGAGCAACCAATTCAGTTAATGTATTGGGTTAAGTATCACGATGATGCCGCATTCAAATTACGCTTCGAAGCTTTGGCAAATCAATATCCAAACTTTAAATTTCAAATTTTCTTTACCCAAGAAGAAGTTGCTGATCCACGATTAAATGCCGCTCACGCTGCTCAAATTGACGACATTGAGCACAGTACTGTGTTTGCATGTGGTCCATCGGGTTTCGTCACTCAGGCCGAAGCGTTATTTGATCATGCACAATGCTTTATGAGTGAAGCATTTAGCATGAGCCCAATTGCAACGGATGAGATTGGCTTTGTGAATGTCACACTTACACAATCCAATAAAACCGTCAGTATTCCAAAAGGCCAATCAATTTTAGCCAGTCTTGAGCAGCAAAATATCAAACTAAATCACGGTTGCCGTATGGGCATTTGTAATAAATGTGCCTGCAATAAAGTGGAAGGTTCGACTAAAAATATGGTCAATGGTAGCCAAAATACAGAGCCGGGTAATTTACTCAAAATTTGTGTGAACTCAGCACAGTCAGATCTTGTTATTGATTTATAAGGTAGAAAAATATGAACATGCCTGTAAAAATTGAATATTTTAAAAATCCCAAAAACCGTGAGTTAACCCAATCGCAATTAGACGAACTTGCGCGTGAGCTTGATGCGATTAAGCAAGAAGTTTTAGATGACTTAGGTGAAAAAGACGCGAAATACATTCGCCGTGTGTATTCGACAGTTCGTTATTCATCTATGGCGGGTCGTGCTTTATTGTTTGCAGGTTGGTTCCCACCAGCGTGGATTTTGGGCACAGGTCTTTTAGGTTTTGCCAAAATCATGGAAAACATGGAATTGGGTCATAATGTCATGCACGGTCAATATGACTGGATGAATGATCCTAAATTCAATGGTCAGACCTACGAATGGGATATCGTAGGGACAGCAGATAACTGGCGCCAAACTCACAATTTTAAACATCATACCTATACCAACATTAAAGGTATGGATGATGATATTGGTTATGGTCTCGTTCGTTTGTTCCCAGAACAGCGTTGGAAGCCGGGCTATCTATTACAACCGATTTATAGCATTCCATTTTGCTTATTGTTCCAATGGGGTGTTGCCATTCAAAACCTTGAATTGGGTAAATACTTCAAAGGTCGTAAAACAAAACAGCAAACCAAAGAAGAATGGAAACCAATGCAAGCCAAAATCGGCAAGCAATTATTTAAAGACTATGTGTTCTTCCCGCTTATTGCAGGGCCTGCAGCATTACCGGTGCTTACAGGGAACCTAGTGGCGAATGGTCTTCGTAATATTTGGACGTTTAGTATTATTTTTTGTGGTCACTTTACCAAAGATGTTGAAGTTTTCCCGAAAAAAGTACTTGAAAATGAAAGCCGTGGACATTGGTACATGCGTCAAATTCGTGGTTCTTCAAACCTTACCGGTTCAGAAGCATTTCATATTTTGACAGGGCATTTAAGCCATCAGATCGAACACCATTTATACCCAGATGTTCCTGCGCGTCGTTATCGTAAAATGGCGCCAAAAGTACAGGCGGTATGTGAAAAATATGGTTTGAACTATAATAACGCAAGCTTGGTGAAACAGTACGGCAGTGTTATCAAACGTATTGTGAAATATGCGTTTCCATTTAAAAAGTAATAAAAGCTAGGCTTGAGTTGCTGAATCAAAAAAAAGCCATGCATTTACATGGCTTTTTTCATATTAACTTTGGGGGAAATATCTATTTTACTTTTTGATATGTAATTTGAGGATCTTAATCAAATTCATATAATTTCCTTTTTTAGCCATACGAATGACCAATTCAATTTCTTCTTTCGTCCACATCTGGCGAGTGGCTGAGAAGGCAAATTGAGCAAGGAGAACAAATGGATTTTCGCCAAATTTAATATGGAGGCCTTTGACATATTTCGGTGGATTGAATTGATTCATATTCTTTTCCCGCTTTTAATATTTGACCGCATTATTTCTAATTAATGAGAAAAATAGCACACTATAAAGTCAAAATAAAAGCAGAATTTTCAAAATTTAATCATATATTAGAGCGACTTAAATTTAAGTTTGTGATTGTTAACTTTGATTAATAAACCAAACTAAATCACTCGACTTTAGTCGAGTTCAGGTAGGCACTTATCCTGTCCATTCATGAAATGGTGGGTGGCCAATTCAAACATAGCGAGGTCTTCATCGCTATTTCCATAGGCATATACCTGCTCATAGTCTTGAAGGTTAAATTGCTCCAAAACTCGAATTTTCTTTTGCTCACCACTACAGTCTAAGGTTTGATACAAACCAGTCAGTATTTGGTCATTGGCTGCTGTTTCGGTACAAATCAGTTTGACCCCGAGCTTTTCGGCCACAGGTTTAAGATATAAATCGACGGATGCAGAAACCAATACGACTTCATGACCGCGTTTTTGGTGTTGCTGTAATTGTTCATATAGCGAAGGATTGAGTTCCGCCATCAAATGTTCAGCATATTGTGCTGCTTGATTTAAAACCTGCTCATGATTGGCTTGGCTAAACATTGCGGCATATAGGCGAGGACGCATTGCATGGGCAGGATATAGCTTGAGATAATAGCCTTGAATCCAAGGGAGAATTTTAATCCCTTGGCGCACGATATGTCGTTTAGGCAGGGAATAGAAGATGAACCCTGTAAAACTGTCTTTATTACACAGGGTTCCGTCAAAATCGAATAAGGCTAGAGTTTTAGGTTTTTGATGCGGCGCATGCATGTTTGATAACGTCCATCGACTCGTGTGGCAAACCAATTGGTATTGTAATCACGGCTTAATTTCGGCCCAGAAATTACGACTTCAGGCATCATGGCATAAAACGGTTCTTTACCAGTCTTTTCTTGGTACAACTTTTTGACCGCTTTATACGTCAAAGTATCTTCGAAGTCCTGATCTTTTTCTTTTTTAAGATCTGAACGAATTTGACGTGGAGTTGCAATTACATTGTTTTCTGCAAAAACGGCAATCAGCGCAGTTTCAGACTGGCTTTTTGCTGAACGTGGAGAACCATCTTTATTATAAAGTAAGAGGTCACCATCTAAGCCGAGCTCAGCAGGGGTTAAGTCATTCAACATGCTTTGGAATGCCGCATTACGACTCGAATAACGACCCGAGTTATAATCTGCAAAACGATAAATCGGTTTGTCATATTCAGCTGGATACATCATTAAACGGTGGATGCCGTAATACAAACCGCCATATTGGCTATACATGTCAGTACGTAGAGCAGCAATATTTCCACCTTGGCGTTTGTGGTCTTTGGCATAGCCTATATGAACTTGCATGGAACCCAAAGTGGTAATGGGGTTGAGCTTTTCACCAATATCTTGTCCAACCAGTTTCGCTGCGCCCGTCAAAGCACTCACGTGATAATGTTTAGACATATAGTCAAAAATTTCACGATATAACTCGTCTAGTTCACGTTCAGTTTGTACACGGCGCATTTGGCTCAGATAGTTATCTTCTGGACTCGGTTGATTTTTTAACACATCTTGGAAATAGCCAGCGACTGTACCACCGATGCCATCACCCAATTTATCTTTAAACTTTTCTTCAAGACGATCTTGAACTTCTTTGACGGCTTTTTCACCGAGTCCCGGCACATGCGGGTCGGCAACAAAATTGGACTCTTGATCGACTACAGCAACAATCGTACAAACATTTTCTTTCGTGGTTGGAATACCGAGCTGATCACTAATGTCGTAGATATCATTGGCCCATGACAGACGTTCATTCACGCGAGGTGGAATGGCTTTTTTGATCTGTTCCGCTTCCATAGTGGGTTCATCTTTGCTCCACCATGAACCATTACCACAGGCAGCCAAGCCAATGGATAAAGCCAGTACAGAAAGGGATTTAAAGCATAATGTGGTCGAAAAAGTTTTGTTCATATTTTCCAATAAACTCAGCCATATGGGGGCGACAAAGCAGGTGCAGTATACTATGCAAAATACATAAGTAATGAATAAATATGTATATGTCTCATAGGGGACTGTCAATCTATTTATGGAGATCTACGCGTGTAAAAACAAGCAGTTCTGTCAGGATGATTGGAAAAAGAATGCTTTTTGAGCTAAATAGATGAATATTCCAATATCATTTTCAACAGATTATAAAAAATGCAGGTATATACTAGCTGAAATCCATAAATTTTTTAAGGGGATTATTATGCCAGCTAAATTTTTCAGTCGTTTCTTGGGTTTGATTGCGTTAGTTATGGTATTGGGGGCAATCATTATTAACTTTGTTGTGGCTAAACCGATGGTGGAATATTGGATCTTACTCTTACTACCTTGTTTTGCCGTTCCAATTTTAACCTCAGTGATGATCACGAAGGATGAAAATCTTTAACATCATCGTTCAGTAAATCTATATTTCAATCCAATAGATGATGAATACTCAGTCTGTGCAAAAAGCTCACATCGGGTGGGCTTTTTGTTGATGTGTCTAAAGTATTTTATACTGTGCAAATGAGAAATTTAAAACGCCAGCACAAATTAAAGGTATCAAACGTGATTTGGTCAACTGAACAAGATGCCGTGTTGATCGAACATGCAGATTTAGCTATGTCTGAATTAATCCAGCACTTGGGATTTAGTGAAGAAGACATTTTACAAAGAAAAAAAGTATTGGGTTTAAACCGGCGGGCACGTCAAATTCAACGTTTATATTTTAAATAATTGAAATCAAATTCATTGAAAACTGCGACAGATCTAAAATGTCTGTGAATTTAAAAACCCACAATCTGTGGGCTTTTAAATTTTTGCTCAATTATTTTGCAACAGCTTCAGAAGCAGGAGCCGCTTCAGTTGCATCTTGAGCAACTTCAGTTGTTTGAGCTTCAGATGCAGCAGCTTCAACTTTTTGTTCTTCAGCAGCAAATGTAGTTGCAGCAGCAGCAGAGATAAGTGTAGCGAAAAGTACTTTGTTTAAAGTTTTCATGATTCAATCTTCAGTCTATTTTTTTGGAAAAAACAACTTAATGTATTAATCATGATAAAAGTGTAATTAAAATGAGTTGTTATGTGTCTAGATTGTGAACACATGCGAAAAATTATCATATTAAATCAATAGTTTGAAATCCATTACAAAATAATATGTGTCATTCAAATGTCGTTTAATATTTGAAAGGCTTTAAAAAGAAAAACCCGAATAAATCGGGAAGTGTATTTTACATTGTTATTACAGCGAAACTTACACACTTTTCGCTTAATAACAATTTATCGCACAATTGTGACGCCATGATGAAAGGGAGATTATTCAGCAGGGCATTCAATTTTGAGTTTTTCTTTGTAATAGTCCTGTGCAATCTTCAAATCATTCAACATTTTATCTTGAGTATAGTCTTGGGCTGCGAGTTTGAGCATGGCAGGCATGTAGTTAGTTTTATATTCATGAGGGTAGTCATGACATAAGACTTGTGTTTTTTCCTTGATAGATGTGCTTGGGGCATCTAAAACATCAAGGTATTGACTGATTTGCGCATCTGACTGCTCAAATTGTTGAGTCGCTTGTTCCGTTGTTAAATCAGCGTTTTGGTTTTCAGCTGCAGCCGCCTCGTCATTGGGTTGTTGGCAGGCTGTCAGAATGGTAGCGAAAAATATAAAAGAGAGAATTTTCAATTTTTTCATAAAGTTCAACTCACTCGTGTGAATTTATAGATTTAAGTTTTCAATGATTTTAGCAGTATCCCTCTATAGTAACACCTGTACAGGCAGATCTGTTGAAAGTCTGATGTTGAATCGATAGTGTGTTAACTACATGGCTGATGCATAAGTTTCAACGACTCTTAAGCAAAAGCGTAGAAATTTTTGTTTGGAATTACTAAACTATCGCATTGCAAATTTGCCGTCCAATTCCGAAGCTTCAAATTCCTCAATTCAATCGTTGAGCAATGTTGATGTTCATTGTCATCATTCAATTGCATAATCATTGCCATGAAACGTTTTTTCGCTCAACAGATTTTGCGAACATACACTTGAATTTAGTATTGTTAAAAGTGGCTTTGAAGAGATCGAATGTGGTTCAGGCATCATTTGCTAAATATAGCTAGAGGTTAAAACATTGAGTCAACATCCTGTCATTCAAGAATTATTCGATCGTCCCATCGAGAGAAAACTGTGGGTGGCACCTATGGCAGGTGGGTTAGATTACGTTACTATTTACAATAACATCCAATTTAATGAGTATAAATAGTGCATTATCTAACCAAAATTATTAACGGACTAACAATTTGCTTCCTAGCATCAGTGAATTGCTATGCTAAAGATGAACCATCAAATGCTCATAATGTAATTGAATTTAAATGGTACGAAGCCAAAAATTATTACAACAGAATAATGAGAGAGTCTAGAGAAGCCAAAAGGAATGATAGTGATTGTGAGAAAAAACTGGATAGCTGTGATAAAGATATGAAAAGCTATCTTTATTACCCGAAAGCATTAGCTGACGCAAAAGCTCGCTTAGAAGCAGCTGAAAGTAAACTATATGAGAAAATATCATTAGAATTTAATGCAGAGAATGCTGGGGTTCAGAAAGATTAATACTTTTATAAGAAGCGGCGTAATCAGAAAAGTCTTGTCGCGTTAAATAATAGATATTCTTTTCAGAAATATCTAAACTAGCGATATGCTGTAGTGCTCCTGTTTTTGTCCTAGCAAAACTGTCCGCCTCATCCAAATACTGAAATATGAATTCTCTGAGTGTTTTTGCTTAAGTTGCACCTCAGGGTTCAACATTTTTTCAGGGTGCAATTCAATTTCTGCCTCTGCGCGTTTAATCCACTCATCAGCCAAAGACTTTTAGCTAAATGTTTTGGATTGCTTGAATTCTGGGTAGCCTTGAAGTTGTACGCGGACTTGAGCTCTATACCGAGTTGTACCGTCTTTTGTTTGTCGCTTAGTGACTGTACCTATAAATTTGCAACATTGAAATTTCGTGGTGCAAATAGGTTGCAACTAAAGAGCATTAAAAGTCAATACGAAGCGACTAAACGAAGTTAAACGAGGTTAAAAGATTTTGAGTAAAAACAATGTCATTCAAGAATTATTCGATCGTCCCATCGAGAGAAAACTGTGGGTGGCACCTATGGCAGGTGGGTTAGACTATTTATAATAATAATTTAAAATCAATATCTTAATGTTTTTTGCGTGGCGTATGGCGTAGAATTGGCGTAAAAAAAAGAGGTGAAATCAATTCACCTCACTCCAATTTCTTTGAGACTCTTTTTGCAGTGAATCCAACCAGACTGCAACATCCGTTAAGTTTACAAAGTATTCAGATTTATTACCATCGACCTTAAATGCTGGAAAAGGTAGTTTACATTTAGCTGCTCGTTGTTTTGCAGCTGCCATATCTAAATGTGGCATGTAATCTTCCACAATATCTTTTAAGGCAACAACAGGTCTTTTATAATGCAGAATCAACATCATTGATGTGTCGATTTGGTCATTTCGATTGATCGCTACTCCCATTACGAATTCTCCTTCAAGCCACCATTAAGTAGTTAAAATTCTTACTACGATTTAGTTCAACTCTTGCTTCACGCTCTAAGCCGACTAAAAACTCTCGATATCCGTTTAAGTAGCATCCACAAAATTGCTTAAATTTTCGCTGACATGCTTCATTCATCAAATAATCTTGCTGCATTCGGCCTTTGTGGCAAAATATTTTGAGAACACTATCGCCACGACGCATAACCACAGCATCTTTTTTCACTTGTGGCCTGTATCCATCACAGTACAACCAGTAAGTGAATAAGTTTATAAATCGGCAAGGTAGGCGAGTGATCATGTTGCTACCTCAGCTTGGGTGTTATATCCGATAGCTTTAAACAGTGGGTTCAATGCAGAAATATCTAACTGCTTTTTAGCTCGAGTAGCAGCAACATATAAAAGTCGAGCTTCATCTTCGGTTAGGATTTTTTCACCAGGTGCAGCAGCTTCTTTATAAAAGAAATCACCACCAAGTTTGACCTTGTTAAACTCCAAGCCTTTAGACTTATGAGCTGTGGTTACAATGCAGTCATAATCACTAGAATTACTTTTTAGTAATGAGCTGATTAGAGCTTCTTCACCCACTTTATTGATTAGGCTAACAAGTGCTTTTAAGTCATTTCCAGAGACTTCATTTGTGTATTCAATGACTTCTTCCCAATTGCTAAAGCCTTCAAATACACTTCCATCGTGGACTTTTATTCCAGATTTAACTTTTTTGGCATCTTCAATGTTTTTTAATAAAGAACCTGTATCAACTTCCAAACGTGGTTCACGTCCAATTTTTACCAGCTCAACCATGTTGGAAAGGGCAGCAGCATTGGTACGATAGATAAATGCATCTGCAACCATATCGGTGACTTCACCAACATGGGAATCTATCTGTTCAAAACCACGTAATGGAATTTCTTCATCCAAAACATTGAACAAAATTTTATTCGCAAGATCAGCAATGTTTTCACCAAAACGGAATGATTGACTTAAACGTGTTTCAGCTATATCTAGAGATTGCATCGCATTGACAGCACCACGAAACGCATAGATTTGTTGGTGACGATCACCAACATAAATTACCTGAGCACATTGTTTACTCAAGACATTTAACATGATTGGATCAGCATCTTGTGCTTCATCAAATAAAATAAAGTCAGCATTAATCACTGGATTACTTAATGCCCAATATTTAAGATAATGATCGTGTTCTAAGCGGTTAATACCAGAAGGATTCAGAATATCATTCCAATAATCATGTGCCTTAGGTAAAAGAATATTTGCCAATTCTGCACGGTATGTGTCATCCATCCAATCAGGTAAAGCAGCGTAAACTTGTGATAGTAGAATTTCGCTGTAATTAGATCGGCAGAAATAACCAACGGCATTCATCATAGATGTGGCCATACGTTTTGAATTAAATAATCGTTTCTGATCATCTTCACCACGTTGTTTAACCAATGCCACTGGTACTTGATAATTCTCAAGATCATGGCGAGATGCCAATTGGTTTGACATCAAGCGACGATTTTTTAATTTATTAGTCAGCCAGCGTGGAACTGAGTTATAAGCTAGGCTGTGAAATGTTTTGCACTTAACATTATGGTTAAATTTAGACTGTGCTTCTGTTGCAATAGCCTTGTTAAATGCCAAGTACATGCCATGTTGATGATGCTTTGCATTACCAATCAGTTTAAGGGTAGAAGTCTTACCAGCACCGGCGTATGCGGTCACTTTACAAGACTGTCCATGTAATGCCATATCAATGGCATGTTGTTGTTCAATAGTTGGATTCATATTTCTATCTCACTACTGGTACCCTCATGTGTGAGGGCACCACATGCCAGTGTTATGCTGTTAATTCAGCTGCTTTGCGTTCGTAAATCGAATTGATCTTGTCGATTTGAACATCAGATAAGCCAGAAGTGTGAGGCTCAAAACGCTCACCCATAATCTTATTGATGGTTTCAACATCCGCTGCTTCTTCAAGATCAACAACCAACTGAAGGTAGAACTTCTGCCAGCCATGAGCATTTTTAATATCAGTTTGAGCTGGTTCACCTAAGTTAGTAGGTACTGTGTTGCTGACTTCTTTTAGCTGTTCCAGTGTTTCAGTCGCATAAATTTGTGCAATTAATGCTGCTGTATCGAACTCGGGTGCCATATCAACAACTTTGTCCTGTTGTTCACGATGTTCTAACTGTGCTTTTAGACCAGATGCACCTTGATGCTTCTTGATATTTGATGGCTCAGGAGTCACATCAATTTCTTTGTCGCGCTCTTCTTCAGCAACCCCAAAACCTTTAAGAATATCCGTGAACTCATCGCGTAATGCATAGCCACGTGCACGCATTTGCATCATGCGTCGTGGATATTGAGACCAAGGACCAGCTTTAGAAAGTAAACCTGCACGTTTTGCATCTTCTTTGCTGAATGTTTTGGTAACTGATTTTTGGCCTTTACGTTTAACGATACAAGTTGCCACATCGTCGGTTTGAGTCTCTTCAAACTGCTCAAGCAATCCTGAACTACGAACCAAGGCAAGAACAGCATCACCCCAAAGCGAAGGACGACCATTAATTACTGCAATGTTTTGCATGGCCTGAAGTGGTTGCAAGCCAATTTCAGCACCCCATTGCATAGCAACCAAAATGTTGCCAGGCTTTTTCTGATAGTCCTTTGGGACAATTTCAGAGTTCGCCAATAAATCAGCAATTTGCATTGCTTCTTGAAGGTTAGTAGGAGTTAAAAAGCCAGTGTTTTGAACTAATGCATTCATGATAAATATTCCTTAAATTGTTTCTTTAAACTTGTTTGAAATACGGAAAACACGTGTGCTTGATGTTTTGCTATATTTCGCAAATAAATCAGGTTCTTCTTTCTTCAACAGCGTACTGTCGATACGAGTAGAGGATTGTTCTTTGTAGGTGCAGATGGACTTGCCTTGGCTAATCATCATTTCCGCATCCTGCATCGTTGAGACAATCTTTAATTTGATTTCATCTTCACGAGCCTTATCTGCTTTTAGACGACCTTGAACAGTGATAAGTTCTTCAGCGAGTTTGATATGTTCAAAATCAGCTTCGACTTGTTTACCCACAACATGATTTGACCAGCGATGTAAAACATCATCAAAACAAGTAGGATCTGGTGGAACATCAGCAATGACATGGTTGAACCAAAATGCTTTAACCTGTTTAAAGATTGATTCAATTAAATCGTCATCACGTTCAATGCGATACATACGAAATTTGTTGCCACCGATCAGCACCGCAAGGTCAATGAATTGGCAACCTGAAAGTAGGAGGTACCAAAGGCATTGCGTTAGGTAGTAGTCTGGAACTTGGTCTGAACCTTCTTCACCAAACAGTTTTGCAAGGTATTCAGAAGCCGTTTTACATTCGAGAAGTTGATCTGTAGTCAGCTTGCCGTCTTTGAATCGCACGTTGCCTGAAATTTCAGGATTGATAATTGCACGGTCAATGTTGCCAATCGCCCAAGGATGGTCAGGCAAACTTAATTGTTGAGTTACACGCTGAACCTTTACACCAGCACGACGTGAATATTCCTTTGCAACAACATCTTCAAGGAGATGACCAAAGTGTGCTGATTCACTTTGAGACTCTGAGCGTTCACTACGACCAGTTTTGTCTAACCATAATTGGTATGGTGATTTGTATGGGCTAAAGCCAAGGATTGCAGCAACGTCTGAACCACCGATACCTTTTTTACGACCTGCTAAGAATTTTTCGTGATTTACTTGTGTATTCATATCACACCACCTGATTTTCAGAATATTTAGGAGCCAAAGGGCGGTAGCTATCATCAGCAGCACGCTGACATTTCACACAAACCATTGCTGGTATGACGTTACGATGGAAATATTCATCATCGTAGCCATCACGTGTTTCGGTATTTCCGCAGTGCTCACATTCATAAATTGCTGTGAAATCACGACGGATTTGAGAAGTAATCTTTTTGATTTTCATGCTCTAAATCCTCTACGTGAATTCATGATTTCCAAACGAATTGAACCAATTCCCACGTCAATAATTAATTCACGAAAATTTTCATTTGAAGTGATGCCAAATTTGAAAGCCCATCCACCACCAAATCGACCAGAACTTTTGACTTTGAACGGATTCCATCCCCAAAATTCACCGTTATGCTGATCAAATGGTTCATCTTTAGAAGAAACCACATGCCAAGGAAAGCCATGCATTAGGCAAATAACAGTTTTATTTCCAACATCGAATTCAAATTCGTTGTATTTGACAGGTTCACCAAATAAAGCTCGATATACATCAGCTTGAAGGCTTTCAGACGGATTATTTTTTCCGCTTGTAGCTGTTTTAATTTCAATTAAATCAAGCATATTAACCTCTCAATTTCTGTAATTTCACAGCGATAGAGTCTTCAAGAGCATCATTGATCTTGTCGATTTCATAACGATCAAGATATGCATTGATTTCGCCATCTTCATCACCGACCAATTCAGGTTCTAAGCGATCAATCTGAATGCCTACAGCACGATTAAAGCCGTTACCATCATCGAAACCTGAATAGTCAAAATTCACCTCGATGTAATACTGGCCATTTGCGGTTAATAAGGTTGCATGACAGTCATGTTGACAGTCGTTGTATGGTCCTAAATCGAGCTCATCCACCTTGTAGATGTCTGATGCCACTGTGATCTGCTGCTGTTCTT
Source organism: Acinetobacter sp. YH12039 (assembly GCF_013420015.1). Taxonomy (NCBI): domain Bacteria; kingdom Pseudomonadati; phylum Pseudomonadota; class Gammaproteobacteria; order Moraxellales; family Moraxellaceae; genus Acinetobacter; species Acinetobacter sp. YH12039. The sequence goes on from NZ_VOZA01000002.1 coordinate 84,913, forward strand.
CAACAGGTAGCTTGGCTGGTTGATACATTTGCACAGACGCAAAAACTGCTGTCATTGCTACTGCACCACCTAAACCCAACAAAATTGATTTGAAATTTAATGAAACCATGTTCATAATCTCCTTATAGCGATTGCTATACCCCCTAAAGAAGCCCCGTCCTCGATCAAAATTTCGGGGCTTTTTATTGCTTAATTTTTAGTTTTAAGCGGAAAAGGTACCAATACGGACAGGGTTTTCAGGAAGTAAGGCAATCACTTTTCCCTTGAATTCTTGAATAATTTCATTACGCAAGAGTTCTTCTTTAACGATTTGCAATGCAAACGATGGCTCACCATCTGAGCTATTTACTACAAGACGCAAGCGAATAGTTTTGTCATCAAGACCGACATAAGCTGGATCAATGATTTCAAAATAACTTGGTAATTTCCCTGCTGTGCTTGAAGCTTCAACTTTGTCAAAGACTGAGCGAGTTTCTTGCATGTTTGATACTGACGAGTCAGTAGTTGAAGATGCGCCAACTTTCATGTTGCGAACTGCATTAATTGCTTCCGCAATATGGATCGTTTCACCAGTTTCACTTGTTGCAGCGAATACACTTGCCCAATCTTCAAGTAGAACCGCAAAGCGTTTTTGATTTAACTTATTGTCTTTAAGTTGGTTTAACTTTTCCCAAACTACAGTTGGTTCAAGCTGTAATACTGCTTTATGGTCACAATGACCTTGAGCCAATCCAACAACTTTGAAGTTTAAAATTGCCGTTGCTGATACATTTTTGTGGTCAACAAATACAGGGGCATAAACTTTTACTTCAGGAACAGAATTTTCAGACTGCGTATTACCTAAAACATAACTTTTGAAATCTTCAAAAGATGGGGTTTTTAAAACACCACGTGCACGGTTACGACCAGCTTGAAATTGTTCTAAATCATGAACATTGAAATTTTCATGAATGGCAACAAGTTCACCACGAGATAAATCATTTACAGGTAACGCAAGTTCAACGATTTCTTTAGCAGAGTTTTCCATTTTCAGTACCTTATGGATGGTTGGTAAAATTGTTGTAATGAGAAGGGGGCTGTTTAAGCGTCTTCAGTGAATAATTGGCTTGTATGGTTAGCGAACAAAGTGACATCACCACCAGCATTCAAATGCATTGGAGTTTTTGAGGTAGTGTCCTCTGCACGTTTACCTTTTGCTGTTGGTTCAACAAAAGCGAGTGTGTGTGCAATTTCGACCTGGCTTGAATCACCGATACGAGCAATATCAAGTGTGATTTTGATTTGCCCTTTTTTGTTGTGCTGAACAGCACCTTGAGAAACCATGCTGATAGCTGCACCGAGTTGGTTAGCAAAGGTTCCTGCACCTAAGTCAGCAACAAATTGCTGTGCGTTGGTTGGTTTGGTAGACATTTTTACCTCACATTGGGTTAGTGTGTGAGATAAATATTAGGTAAACCTAATTATTTAGTCAATAGGTATTCCTAATTTATTTTTAGGATTGCCTAATTTTTTGTTTTTGATAAAAGAAAACCTGCATATAGCAGGTGGAGTGGTGTTTATTGATATGCTGTTACATCATTAAGATAGGTGGATTACCAAATTTATTAAATTAATTTCCCCATTTTTCCCAGTCACGATAGCCAGTTAAGCCATGCTTTAAAATCTTTATAGATGAGTCTTTTTTCATTATTTCTAAGTTTTTTTCATATTGGCTACAATATTTAAAATATTCAAAAGTATGATAACCTCTTATCACGTACTCAATGTGGTAATCACCAAATCCCTTAACAGTTAAATTGGGGTGCGTGACTCTTTGTAAGTGATTTCTAACCAAATCATAATCGCTTGGTTTGTTGCGACGATCTAACCAAAAAACGATATAAAAAAATATAATAATTAAACCAATAATTCCCAAGTTATATATAAAGTCATGCATTCTTAGATACCTAAATTATAATGATTTAACTTTTTCTTACTCGTTTGGGCTTAAAACACTTATACCTTCAGGTGTTACCATTTTTCCAATTTCGCAATCTGCCAAACCCAACCAATAATTTCAAATTGTTGTGAGATTCTTTCTTCTGCTGTAAGTTCAATTTCTTTATATTCTTCTGAATTATCAGATAACAATCGGATTCCACCAAAGGGTAGGTTATATAAACGTTTGCAGTAATGAAGCCCACCTATACAAATCACATAGATACGACCATCTTTAACCTCTTTGCGACCAAGATCAATGTGGATTGTATCGCCATCATTAATGGTTGGTGTCATTGAGTCGCCTGATGCAGTTGCTGCAACTGCATTAGATTCTGTGATTGCTAAATTGCGTAAAGTCGCTTTGGACATTCTTAATTTACGTCTTTCATTAGCAATAGCTTCATTGAATGAACCACCTCCACAAGCAAAAGAAAAATCCTTGAAAAATGGGATTTCTACTTCGTCATCATCTACTGGAGTATTGGTATCCCATTCATTTACCTGGGTGAATTGAGGATTAATTTCACCATCTTGTTTAGGTGAGCCTTTACCAGTCGCAAGCCAAATAGGGTTCACATTCAAGTGATTTGCAGCTCGTAGAAGATTCTCACCTTCCATTGTTTTTGATTTACCAGAAAGCCAGTCACTAACAGATGGTGGCTTAACACCAACAGCACGAGCAAGTTCTACACCCTTTATTTTTTTTGGTGGTAAAACTTCCATTGCATATTTAAGTCTTTCAGCAAGTGTCTTCATAAATAACTCTCAAATCATTAGGAAATCCTAACATGAATAAAATTAGGTATGCCTATTGATTATTTATAAGGAATGCCTAATAATTGCTTTTGTTATAGGAGAGCAACATGAATGACAACCAACTTATAGAAGCCCTTGGTGGATGTAATGCAGTTGCACGGCTTTTAGGTATTACAGGACCTTCAGTGAGTGGTTGGAAAGCTATTCCAACTGACAGAAAAATCCGCCTAGCTGTGATTGCAGAAGATCGTGGAATCTGCACACGCAAAGACCTTTTCCCAGAAGATTATCAGGACATTTGGATTGAACTAAGAGAACCTGAACAAATTCAATAGGTGAACCCATGGAAACAAAAATAATGTTTGTATTCAGCAAAAAACTGTTGGCACCCATGTCAACACGTGTACCGCTGGAAGTCCAAGAGATCATTGATACTTTGGCTGAAAGCCAAGGTAGTGATCGTGCGAAATGGTTAAGAGATGCCATAGATAAAAAGATCGAACTGGAGACAGGTCAATCATCATCTGAGCACATAGAAAAATCAAAGAATACAACGTCTACCAGTGTATTCAAGAATGTATGCAGAAATTTGAAAAGTTTTTGGCAGGCATTAAAAAAGCCCGATGGTCAAGATCGAGCTTCTAGTATTCATCATCTATCAGGAAAATGAACATGAGTAATTTAACAGAACATAAGTGTGCTGGCAAATGTCCAGAATTTAAAGGGGAACAATGCCATCACTGTTTAGTACCAGACATGAGTTATTCGGAATTTCCGAATAGCTCATATGTCATCGGTGTTGATTTAGCTGCTGATGGGGAAGATAAGTCGGTTGAAGTGGCTTATTGCGTAATCTCTAAAAAATACTGTACCTGCCCAAACGGTGTGCAGATTTGCTTACATGAACATGGTGGTGCAGTGGTGGAGGTGCAGTCATGAAAGAACGTCCGATTCTATTTAGCGCCCCAATGGTCAGCGCAATTTTGGAAGGCCGCAAAACTCAGACACGTCGAATTATGCGTCGTCAACCAGATGATGTTGAACGCTTTCACCGCGGTGAGACAACAACTGACACGGATGCAAGTCATGCCATTTTGCGGTGCTATAACAATCCAAAAGGATTTAAGAAGTGTGCGAGTGGTTGGTTTGCTGGTGCGACATATAAAACACCTTTCAGTGAATTTAATGTTGGTGACCGCCTTTGGGTGCGTGAAAATTTCATGGATTTAAGTGGTACTGGAGTGGAGCATAGAAATTCAAGCGGCAAGCTTCAAAAATATGCGTATGCAGCAGACTGTCCGCGTGGCAGTCATTCAGATGAGTTGCGAAAAGATTTTGGTCTTAAATGGAAACCTTCAATTCACATGCCTCGCAGTGCATCACGCATATTGCTTGAAATCACAAAAATTCGTGTAGAGCGCCTCACGGACATCTCAACTGAAGATGCTAAAGCAGAGGGTTTTGATTATTCAACTCATCCATCTGCAATAAAAATGGGTTATGCCATTGGAGCTAAAACTAATTTTCGTCATGCATGGCAGGAAATCTACGGTGCAACCTCATGGGATAAAAACCCTTGGGTGTGGGTGGTGGAATTTAAAGTGATCCAAGGTGGTGAAACATGATTGATAACACCGCAATTCTCGCCCTAACTGACATTATCCAATTGCCTGAAGCTGAACGCTTACAGGCAATCAAGGATAATTTTTCAGCAAAATCACATGATGAATTACTTAATTTACTTGGCAATGTTTTAAATGTTGCTGTGAATTATGCCCAATCGTGTGATGAAACATTATTTTTACATCTTGTCACCACAGGTGATATGCACCCATACGCAATAGATAAGCTTATTTCACCTAGTTTTCATGGTGCTTTGAATGGGTTGATCTTGGCGCAAAAGGCTCCTAATCAAGATGTTCTATGTGAATCGTGTGCTTATCGTTGCGGCACTTTAGCAAATCATTGTCTTTCTACTCAATCTGACTTGGCTTATGCCTTGGAGTTGGATGCTGTTTTTTATTGCCATAAAGATATTGAAAATTTGCATAGCCCATCTGCTACAGATCGTAAGCGCATGAAACCATGCAAAGGCTGGGCACAGCATGTGAAGAAACATAAGGGAGTAGCAGCATGAAATCAAATAAAGCTAAAAAACCTATGTATATCTTTACTGAGCTAGGTAAAGAAAAACTTTGTAAGCACTGTGATGAATACTGGCCTACAGATTCAGAGTTTTGGTTCATGATTAAATCAAAGTTAAAGGATGGAACCATTACATTTCGACCAGAATCAGCATGTAAAGGCTGCTATGACCGTGTTTATAGACCACATCATGTAAAAGGTGTGAATAAAGTTCGTTCAAGTCATGAAAAGAAGGTGGCAGCATGAAAGAACTCCACAAAACTTTGCTGTTCATTTTCATGCTCTTTGGGGCTGCCTTAATTCGATTAGGGGGTGTGGTGTGATTAAGAAACGCAATAAAAAATACAACCCCAATAAACCTGCTTTAAATCCTGTACGCAAGTTTCAGCTTATTGGTGAAGCGATTGAAGAAAATCTCATTCTCGACCTTTGGCAATTAACAAATGGGAAATCTGAGGATCAAACGCCTGAGTTAGCCCATTTGCTAACTTTGACCAAGGGTACGCTTGTGATTGCCATGCGTAAGGATTTAATCGACAAGGAGCAAAGCTTCCATATCAGTTGTGACATATACGCAGATCATCCAGATGGCCGATCTATACAGCTCGATTTTGAAATAGCTGTACCTGAACGCATGACATATGGACAGTTTTTGAATGGTTGTGAAGAAGATCAAGAGCCGATTTACATCGTTGAATGTGGTGTTAAAACTCGCTGGAAAGGTGCCAACAAGTTAATGGATGAATATTTGCATGAAGTTGCGGGACCGGGATTCAAAATTGTAAAGCAGCCATACATTGTGACTTGCTTTTCTGCATTCAAGAACATGGCATGTCAGCGCGAATTTAAAGCAGTTCAGATATCCCTTACTGGTAATGGGTTAGGGGTGGCAGCATGATTATCGGAGTTGCTGTTAAAGCAGGTGAGCTTATGGTCGCTCTACCAAAACCTAATCGCCATGCAGATTGTATCAATATTATTTTGTCACTTGGCTTGGTACCAGATATTCAAAACCAATGGGGTAAATCATTACACCAAGGTTTTTATTGTGAGAAAGGAAAGTTCTATACACGCCCACAAGCAGCTTTACACGCTATCGAATGTGGCCAACAAGAATGGACAGAAAATGACTTAGAGCTAATAGCCTTGGGTGAAAAGAAATTTTCACGTATGGGGCTATGTAGTGAAGATTTGTGGTGAGGTGGTATGAGTAATCAAGAAGTTGATATTTGGATGCCTGTCTATATTGGCGACATGCTGGCTAAAACTACACGAATGACCACCGAGCAAATCGGTGCGTCATTTTTGGTGTTAATGGATTACTGGCGTAATGGAGCCATTCCAAATGATAACAATATTATTGCAAGCATTACTCGTCTTTCTTTATCAAAAGCAAAAGCATTAAAAGATGTACTTATTCGTGCAAATTTATTGAATGTTTATGATGAAGAAATTCGTTCTGAATATTTAGATAATTTGAAAACCCAAGCTGAAAGCAATAAGACCGCAAAAGCTGAACGTGCAAAGAAAGCAGCCGAAGCACGTTGGAATAAATCTCAAGACAATGTAAATACAGAGCACAACTCTAGCAATACTAATGCATCTAACAAGCATGACCTTAGCAATGCTAATGCATATCCTCAAGCAATGCATAAGCAATGCTTAGATGATGCTAAAAGTATGCTTGAGGAATGCCCGTCATCGTCACCTTCATCTATTAATAATATCTCTATAACGCACGAGCAAAATTTGCACGATGAAAATTCGAAAGGCGATGATCGTTTTTTATTTGATTTAGACACTGTGAATACACGAATCAAGCTCCGTGGACTCAAAGAAATTACGCAAGAGGATTTGAGTAGGCTTCAGCAAGATCTACAGGATGAGTATGGCCATAGAAACCAGATGGTTAAAAACCAAGTTCTTGGAAAACTTGTTCAATGGGTTGAACGACGACAGCAAACACCATTGACACCACCTGAAAAACCCAACGTTAAAACAAAACAGAGCACTACTCGATCAACAGGGTTGAACGTCAATGATGCCTGGAAAGATCAACCCATGAACGACCAGCCATTTTACGGCACAGTCGAATTACCTGAGGGCATGGAATGAACGCACATTTTCAACTGAATGGTTTTGTTAAATCGAATGAAGTTTGTAGCTTGCACAAAACTCAAAAAATCTTAGCTGGTGGTAACCTGATTTGTCCTATGTGTGCAAATGAATTTCTAGCAGCTGAAAAATCAAAACAACAGGCTGAGACAAATAAAGCGGTTTTTGAAAAGCATATTGCAGGTGCAATGCTTCCAGATCGTCATGCATATTCAGCATTTTCAAATTATCAAACTCATACACAGGGTCAAGCCAATGCATTGAATCAATGTGCGAACTACGCACAACGTATTTCTGAAAAACAATGTTCTAACTTCATCATGGTTGGCTCTACAGGGACAGGTAAGACACATCTTGCATGTGCAACTGCAAAAAATCTTTTGAAAAAAGGGCTTAAAGCTCGTTACATCACAAGCGAAGAAATTGCACAACGAATTATGAATGCTTGGGATAGAGATTCAAAAGATCAATCCGAAGAAGCCGTAATTTATGAATTTGCTCAATATGATTTATTGATTATTGACGAATATGGATTACATGATCGTGAAAAACGTACAGAGCTTGTGCATAAGGTTTTAACCAAGCGATACGACAGTAAAAAACCAACCATGTTGATTTCAAATTTCACATTAAAAAAATTAAAAGACGATTTAGGGGATCGGTTGTGGTCACGTTTCCAGCACGATGGTTTAACCGTAGTGGAGTGCAATTGGAATGATGCTAGGGTGATCAACCAATGAAGCGGAAAATGAAGCAGAGAGCCATACAACAACACAGACAGCAGCGAAACATTCAAGCGATGCTCAATAAGAAACATTGTCCACATGGATTTGACATTGCATGTTTAATTTGTGGTTTTGGCGAACAGAATAACAAACGTGTTTATCACAGTTGGAGTAAGAAAACAGGGGAACTTGCATGACAAATTGTCTATCACAATCTCAAATTAAAAGACTGGTCCATCAACGTGACAACAAGCCTAAACAATCAAAGTATGGCAATCATAAAGTTGTCGTTGATGGTGAAAAAGTTGCTGATTCACAGCATGAATATCGTCGTTTAAATGATTTAAAGGTCTTGCAGCGTGCAGGTGAGATCAAGGATTTACAGACCCAGGTTCGATACAACCTGATACCGGCACAGAAAATTTGTGGTGAGAAAGTACGTGGCACAGATTACATAGCAGACTTTGTTTATTGGACCAAAGATGATCAGTTCATCTGTGAAGATGCAAAAGGTCATAAAACTGCGGATTACATCATCAAACGTAAATTGATGAAATTAATTCACAATATTGACGTAGTTGAAGTTTAAGAACGATTTAGGGGAGTGTGACAATGAAGTCTAACGCTGAAACAATCCTTGAAGCCGTTGAGGATTTACATAATCAAGAGCAGATCGTTACTAGAGAAACTTTGTCACAATTGACAGGCTTCAAATTATCTATCGTTGATGATCGTTTAAGCTATCTTGTCGATAGTGGCCAGATTATCCGTGTACAGCGTGGTGTATTCATTCCAGCCCCTAAACATCGTCCATCTCGTATTATGTCCAAGATGGTTTTACCTGATGGTACCGTTAAAATTGAAATTGGTGATGACCAGATTTTGACATTAACACCACGTGAAGCACGTAACCTTGGAAATCTCATGGTTGCTGAAGCAATGCAATATGCAAATATTGAAATGGGTCATCATATGGCAATACTTCAGAGTGAAGTTTCAGGTCAAGTCCGTAAGTTATCGAAGCAAGTAGGGGATTTATTGGATATAGGTAAGCAGGGTGAATTAAATGTTTGATGATATACAAGATGCTTATGATGCCTTTGAAAGTTTTATGTTGAAACGCTTTAATCGAAAAATAGATGAATTTGACATATATAAAAGAAAAAAATTAGGGCGTTATTTTTCAGAGCTAGACACTTGGTTTGCAATTTGGCATGAAGCACAAAAAGAAAATCAATTACCCAAATTATAATTCCCCCCTCTAAGGTTAGACCTCCCCCACATATATACATGATCATTCAGCCATTAGAGGTTTCTTGCGGAATATATTCCTCACATGGCTGAAAAAAAAGTAATTGATTGGGAAAAGATCGAACTCGATTATCGAGCAGGTATTAAGTCTCTACGTCAAATTGCAGGTGAGCATGATATTGCAGAATCAGGCATTAGACGTAGAGCAAAGCAATACGAATGGGTTCGTGATCTATCTGAAAAAATTAAAGCTAAAGCAGATGACATTGTGCGCAAGGAGAGTGTGCGCAACAGTGTGCGCACGAAAACGACCATTTCAGAAAAAGACAAAATTGATGCAAGTGCCAATGAAGTAGCATCGGTACGTTTAGCCCATCGCAAGGATATTCAACGCTCCCGATCTATTGCTATGAGTCTTTTTGATGAGCTCGAAATGATGGTCGGTCAAGAGAATGTCAAATTGCTAGAAATGCTGGGTGAGCTTATGTGGTCACCTGATGATAAAGGCAATGACAAAGTAAATGACCTTTACATGAAGATTATCTCAATGCCTGGTCGTGTGAAGTCTATGAAAGATTTAAGCGACACACTCAAAACATTGATTGCTTTAGAACGTCAAGCGTTTGGACTTGATGATGAGAACAATAAACCTGTCGATGCACTGACTGCATTACTTGAACGAGTAAGCACTGGAAATAGTTCTGCATTTAAACCAATTGCCGATGATCCTGAATATTAGTGCATGTACGTGAATGGAACGACTAATCACCCACACCAAAACAATTTCATTCACGTACACGCTTCAAAAATGCACCAATATTGTGCAAAATGGAGTAAAAATTGATTTATAACACTAACTTACAGCCACTACCGACAAATGCCGAGGAGCTTGAACGCTGCTTGGCAGACCCTGTTTGGCGTATTTTTAGTGGCTGTTTATATAAGATCAAAATTAAAGGTGATGACTTTGTAAATGAGTTAGGGCAAGTAGAAGAAGCTCCAACATTTGAATTACCGTTCCAGCCTAATGATGCACAGAAGAAATTCTTAAATCGGTTGTGGTACCGCAATATTATTTTAAAAGCACGTCAGTTAGGTTTCACCACATTGATTTGTATTTTGTGGCTTGATCACGCTTTATTTAATGCCAATCAACATTGTGGTGTTATCGCACAGAACCTTGAAACTGTTGGTGATATTTTTAGCGATAAGATTAAATTTGCGTACGATAACTTACCGCCTGAAATTTTAGAGCGCTTTCCGTTAAAAACTAACAACGGAACCGAGATGGAGTTCGCGCACAACGGCTCTAAAATCTCTGTGGCCACATCATTCCGTGGTGGCACCATGCACCGTTTACTTATTTCTGAATACGGTAAAATTTGCGCTCAATCGCCTGGTAAAGCGAAAGAGGTTCGTACAGGTTCATTACCAGCAGTTCCAACAACAGGTATATGTGTCATTGAATCTACTGCTGAAGGTCGTGGTGGTGACTTCTTTGATAAGGTTCAGATCGCACAGAAGAACTTTGCTTCACGCAAAAAACTTACGCCAAAAGATTTCAGACTACATTTTTATGGTTGGTGGGAAGAACCTAAGTACCGTATTGATTCATCAGAAGTCATTATTACTAAGAAAGACCACAATATTTTTGATCACATTGAAATTGTTGTATCCAGAAACTTAGGTAAGAAAATCAAAATTGATCCTGATCAACGTGCTTGGTATGTATCGACACGTGATAATGATCTATCTGGTGATCAAGCTTTAATGTGGCAAGAGTATCCTTCTTTCCCTGATGAAGCATTTCAGGTCAGTACAGAAGGGAACTACTACGCAAAAGATATGCTTGAGTTGCGTAAACGTAGTGGTATTGCTCAAATTGAAGTTTTAGATGTACCGACGTGTACGTTTTGGGATATTGGCAACCATGATGGTTGTGCAATTTGGTTCCATCAAATGATGAATCAGCAAGATCGCTTTATTGATTATGAAGAAGATCATTTTCAAGATTTACGTCATTACGTGAAACTGATTAAAGATAAACCTTATATCTATCATACTCATTATTTACCGCACGATGCAGCACATCAACGGCTTGGCGATTACAACAAGTCAGTATTAGAAATGCTTGAGGAATTATTACCTGGTCATAATTTTGTGGTCATTCCACGTATTACGTTGCTCACAACAGGTATTCAACAGACTCGTAGGCATTTAAAGAATGCTTGGTTCGATGAGGAACGCTGTAAATTGGGTATTGAGCGTATTGAGGGTTATAAGAAAAAGTTTAATCAGCAAGCGAATATGTTTATTGATCAGCCCGACAAGTCTAACGGCTGTTCAGAAGGTGCAGATGCGCTTAGACAATGGGCGCAAGCTAAAGATGCTGGCCTGCTTGGTGATTACGTCTATACGTCTAGCAGAACAAGCGATAATTCAAGTACAAATACACATGAACAGCAATCTAGTTATAGAGAAGCACCACCAACAGATTGGCGAATGTAAGGATTTTAAATATGTTTGATCATGAAACAGCAGAGATTGAGCAAGCTAATCTTGAAGATAATGCTTTGACACTCGACGAACTGACCGAAATTATGCACGAAATCGAGGAGCAACCGCATTGGCGACATATTGCTGACAAAGAAATGGACTATGCAGACGGTAATCAGCTTGAATCAGAGCTATTGAATCGCATGAAAGCTATCGGCATACCGCCTGCGGTCGAAGACATGATTGGTCCTGCACTGCAATCGGTTGAGGGTTTCGAGTTACAGACACGTACAGATTGGCGTGTTAAAGCAAATGGTGACACTGGTAGTGATGATGTAGCTGATGCTTTGAACTTTAAATTAAATCAAGCTGAGCGTTTATCTAAAGCCGACAAAGCATGTAGTGATGCGTTTAGGCCGCAAATCGGTTGTGGTATCGGTTGGGTTGAAGTTAAACGTGAGCAAGACCCTTTTAAATATCCGTATCGTTGCGTGAAAGTGCATCGAAACGAAATCCATTGGGATTTTAAAGCCACTGAAAATGATTTGAGCGATGCACGTTGGTTGCGGCGTACACGTTGGGTTCATCCAAAGCGATTGGTTCAGGCATTCCCACAACACAGAGAATTGATAGAAACCGTTGGGCGATATGGCGGTTCGTGGTGGCAAGAAGCTGGCGTGTTGGATGGTGGCTCAAATACTGGACTGCAAAATGCATGGCTTGATGCACGCTCATACACTGTAAGCGAACAGTATTGGTATAACCCAACATCAAAAGAAATCAATATCGCAGAGCTTTGGTACCGTCGCTGGGTACGTGTACCGGTACTTAAGTTTGGTGATGGTCGTGTCGTTGAATATGATTCATCAAATATGCATCATGATTTGGCAATTTATCAAGGTCTTGCGCGTGTAGAGCAGGCGAACATATCTAAAGTACGACGTTCTTACTGGCTTGGTCCACATTGTTTATTTGATGGTCCTTCACCTTATTCGCATCATTATTTCCCTTATGTTCCATTTTGGGGTGCACGTGAGGATAATACTAATATCCCGTATGGCTTTGTACGTCGGATGAAGTTTAGCCAAGACAGCATTAATAGCGGTATTTCTAAATTGCGTTGGGGCATGAGCGTTACACGTGTTGAGCGTACCAAAGGTGCAGTAGATATGACAGACGAGCAGTTGCGTCGTCAGATTGCACGTCCTGATGCTGACATTGTGTTGAACGCCAATCACATGGCTAAACCTGGTGCACGATTTGAAGTGAAACGTGACTTTGAGTTATCACAACAACATTTTCAATTAATAAATGATAACCGTGCGGCGATTGAGCGTGTAAGTAATATCACATCTGGCTTTCAAGGTAAGAAAGGTAATGCCACTTCCGGAAAACAAGAGCAGCTGCAGATTGAGCAAAGCAACCAAACGCTAATGAAAATTATGGATAATTTTAGAGAAGCACGGACTTTAATTGGTGAAATGCTTTTATCTATGATTGTTGAAGACTTGGGTGAGGAAGAACACGTGGTAGTGATTGAAGGTGATGCGGTACGTGAAGACCGTACTGTAGTCATTAACAAGCCTGAAGTTGATGAGCATGGATATCCGTATGTGTCGAATGATGTACAGCGTATTCGCTTGAAAGTGGTACTTGATGATGTGCCAAGTTCTACAACATTCCGTGAGCAGCAACTTAATGCACTGTCTGAGATTACCAAGTCTTTATCCGCGGAGATTCAAACAGCAGTCTTGCCGTATGTCATGGCATTGACTGACATTCCGTTCAAGAAAGATATTATTGAATCTATTCGTGAAGCGACTCAAGCGCAAACACCTGAGCAAATCGAACAGCAGATTCAAGAAGCGGTTAAGCAAGCACTGGCTGAATCTGGTAATGAGATTAAATTGCGTGAGCTGGAGCTTAAAGAGCGTAAGGCAGATAGTGAAATTAAAGAGATTGATGCACGCTCTGTACAGATTGGTGTACAAGCAGCTTATTCTGCTATGCAAGCTGGAGCACAGGTTGCACAAATGCCAATGATTGCACCAATTGCGGATGAGGTGATGAAAGGTGCAGGTTATCAACGTCCTAATCCAATGGGCGATGACCCTAATTTCCCAACAGCAGAGCAGACCGCAGCACGCAATATTCGTAGTCCGTATATAGAGGGTGATGGTGCACAGGCGGGGAGTGAGCAATTGCCAATGGTTCAACAGAATACCAGCCCGATGAACCCACCAGTACCACAGCAAGGTTCAACAGGAATGCAGGGGATTGAGACTCCACGAACCAATGACAACATGCCCCCTGTAAGGCAAGAGTAATTTTTATTGTTCACAGATACTAAGACAGTCAAATCGACTGTCTTTAATTTGGTATCCAAAATGAATAAAAGAGTTGTTTGTAAAGAAAATGGTCTTCAGGCTCTAGCTCAACCAATGAGTTACGAAAACTTTGCCTTTCATGAAGGTTTTAAATGTCCACCTGGTCATGAGACAAATAAAGGTTATCTTGTTAAGTATGAAGAAGATGAATTATTGACACATAAAAAATGGTTTAGTGAAAGTGAATTTAATCAGCTATTTACCTTGGAGGTGGAAAACACTGAACAGCAAATTGAGCAAGAAATTCAATCTAAAAACTTAAATGCGCCACGTTTAACGTCAGATCATATTGATTCTAAAATTAAAGGCATTTATTACTCGAATCCGTTACAAGGTGTTAGTCCAGAAACAGCTATGGATGAAGGTACATACCAAAATTTACGATGCCTTACTTTCTGTACTATTGTTCTTGAAAATGGATTTACTGTTACTGGTGAATCGGCATGTGTAAGTCCTGAAAATTTCGATGCTGAAATTGGTCGAAAGATTGCTTATGAAAATGCCCGTAATAAAATCTGGATGCTTGAGGGCTATTTACTGAAAGAAAAACTATACCAACAACCAGTTCATGAGGTATTAAAAGGCGATGCTAGTAATGTGAAGTCATTCGAGCCTGAATACGATAATCAAGTGCATAGTGTGGGTGGTGATTGCATCCACCGTTCTAAATTATTAAATAACCGTGAAAATGCATATTTGCTTACTCAATTACTAACCACGACAAATATCAGTAATGATCTTCGTGAAAAAGCTGAAACCAAAATGACTGCATTATTAGATGAATTGATTTAAACCTATCGAATTCGAGACCTTTAAACCAGCATCAATATGCTGGTTTTTTATTTCTTGATTTTCCATTCAACGGCATGATTTCCATTGTCGCAATCATGGCTCACACATTCACCTTTGTGATTCACCTGAATTACACCACAACCTTCACAAATAACATTTGCTAGATAGTTTGGCTTACATTCATTGATAAACCCATTACTCATTCCATATTGCTTGGCGCATTGAGCACAATATTCTGCCATTAATCCTACCCCCTGTAAGGCTAACGACATCATATATAAATCCTAGACACTTGTCTCATGTTGAGCAATCAACAGCTAAACGCTAGATAACTCTAGCCATTCGCCTTTGCGGTCACAGCGATAAGTGATAGGACAGACATGGATATTACAGAGCAACAAAATGAGTTGATTGAAGCTAACGGTGGTAAAGCATCACCTGAACTTGCAGCGCAGCTTTTAGAGCAAGCGTTAAATGGCGATACCGCAAATGCGGAAAATGGTAGTCAGCCAGCAACTACCCAAGTTACAGAAGAAAATACCCCAAAAGTTGAAGGTCAAGACGGTACGCATGAGGAGCATAGCTCCGCAAGAGCTGATACACAACAAGCACAACAGCAACAACAGGTCGATGAAAGCCAGTTAAATGCTGAAAATGCTGTGATCTTAGCTAAAGACGGAAAACACACCATTCCCTATGACAAGTTAGTGGAAGCACGTAACGGTGAAAAGGAATGGAAGCAAAAGTTTGATGAAGCTCAACAACAGTTGGCACAACTTCAAGCTGATGCACAGGAACGTAAAGATAACGGACAGGCTCCAACTACACAGGACAACCAAGCAAATATCGCACAACAAGCGATTGATCAGGGTGTAGACCCTGCAATCTTTGGGGATTTTAGCGAGAAAGACTTGGCTGCTGGTATTCAGAAACTTGTTAATTCACAGGTTTCAACTTTGGTGCAACAGCAATTACAAACTGCTTTAGCTCCAATTCAGCAACAACAGCAGGTCAGTGTAGAGCAAGCCCATTTTAACGAAATCTTTACAGCACACCCAGATGCAGAATCTATTGTTGAATCGAAAGAATTTAATGATTGGAAGAATGCACAACCAAGTTTTCTGAAAGATGCGTATGAAACAGTTTTGGATAAAGGTTCAGCTGCTCAGGTGGTAGAACTTCTAGGATTGTATAAGTCGAATACCCAATCAGGTCAACAAGCTGCTCAACCTGCCAATGATGCAGTAAAGGCAGTAGCGCAAAAAGCTGTGAGTCAGGCTCAAACACCACCACCGAACAGTCTGAGTGATTTGCCTGCTGGTAGTCCTGCTGGTGTTTCTCGTGATGAGCGTTTGGCAGCAATGTCGCCAGCGCAACTTGCAGAGGAAATGCAAGGATGGACACCCGACCAAGTGGAGCAATTTCTCAATAGACGTGTTTAAACATACGTGATGAGAGTATTTGAAACATGACTACTAAAACTAACGCAAGTTATGGCGATAAGACCAATTTAGTTACCCAAGCGGTAGGTCTGTTCGCTACACACATGAATCGTAACAGCACCTTAAACCTATTGGCTGGGAAAATGCCTAAGGGCGAAGCAGGTGCGGAAGCGACTCTCCGTAAACAAACCACATCCCATATGCCTATTGTTCGTGTTCAGGACTTAGGAAAAGGGCGTGGTGATGAAGTGACATTCCACTTACTAAATCCAGTCGGTGCATATCCAATTATGGGTAGTGCGTATGCTGAAGGTCGTGGTGTGGGGATGTCTTTGAATGAAGATCGCCTACGTGTAAACCAAGCTCGTTTCCCTGTTGATTTGGGTAACGTGATGTCACAGATTCGTAGCCCAGCTGATTTACGCAAACTTGGTCGTCCAGTCGCTCAGAACTTGATGGATCGCTATTGTGATCAGTCATTACTGGTGCATATGGCTGGTGCACGTGGTTCTCATAACAACATTGAATGGGTTATTCCTAAAGATAATCATAAAAACTTCAATGAAATCATGGTAAACCGTGTTAAAGCACCAACTAAAAACCGTCACTATGTTGTTGATGGTTCTGGTGTGCAGAGCGTTAAAAGCAATGCAGGTGATTTTAATATTGCAACAACTGATCTATTTACTATGGATACAGTTGATTCAATGAAAACTGTTCTGGATCAAATTGCTTTACCACCACCTATTTGTAAGTTTGAAGGTGATGTTGCTGCGGAAGATTCACCATTACGTGTATGGCTTGTATCGCCAGCACAGTACAACAAATTTGCTGCCCAACCAGGTTTCCGTTCTTTCCAATCATCTGCATTTGCACGAGCAAGTCAGGCAAAACAACATCCGCTTTTCTTAGGTGATGTAGGTTTATGGAACGGATTTATTATCCGAAAAATGCCACGTCCGATTCGTTTCTATGCAGGTGACACAATTAAATATTGTGCTTCGCATGACAGTGAAACTGAATCAGATTTAATCGTGCCATCAAGCTTTGGTAGCACATTCGCTGTTGACCGTTCAATTATTTTGGGTGGACAAGCAATTGCGGAAGCAATGGCTGCAAGTGATAAGTCTGGCGTACCTTTTTTCTGGTCTGAAAAAGACCTTGATCATGGCGATAAATGGGAATTATTGATCGGTGCCATTCGTGGTACATCAAAAATCCGTTTCGCTGTTGATACTGGTGAGCGTACAGAATTTACCGACTATGGTGTAACTGTTGTCGATACCGCTGTGCCAATCATTGGTGCTAATCAGTAATTGTTTTGGGTATGTCCAGTTATGGGCATACCTCATCTTATTCTAATCCTTGGAGATTTTTAAAATGGCGACAATTAAGAAGAAGCCTAGTGGTTATGGTCAGTTTGGTGGATTCTCACCATATGGCAATGTTACAGCGTTAGCATTTTTTCTTGCCACGAATGCTTCAGGTGCCGTAATTGATTCAGACACAACTGCTGCAGTAGCAAGTGCTGATGTTATTGATTTAGGTGAACTACCAGAAGGTATGCGCCTTGATGATGCTCAAATCCTGATTAAAACAGGTATGACAGCCACCGTTACAGGTTCACTTGGCTTTAAGTATGTTGATGGTGATAGTACAGAAGTACCACAAGATGCAGCTTACTTCATGAGCAATGGCGACCTTGCAACAGCAGGTCGATTACGTGCTAATACAGGTAAATTGGTAACCTTGCCTAAGGCTGCACGATTGATTTTAACCACTGGTGGTGCAGCGAATGCCAAGGCAAGCGACATCAAGGTTATTGTCAGTGGTGAATTGACAGGTCCTCGTTAATGTTTTGATGGTGTAGGTTTTAGACAGACCTACACCATTCTTTTTATTTTTTAACTTATTACGGTGATAAGATGAAAACGATTGCAATAGCGATGATGTGTCATGCAATGAATGCTGCATATTGCCAATCAATGGGTGATGATAGTCAACCTACTTGGGATGACACACCAGAATCACATAAACAAAGTTTGATTGCTGGCGTTGAAATGCATTTGGCAAATCCTGATGCCACACCTGAACAGTCTCATGAGTCTTGGTATAAGGTCAAAGAAGCTGAGGGCTGGAAGTATGGTGAAGTAAAAGATATGGAGAAAAAAGAACATCCATGTTTTTTACCTTATGAAGAATTACCAGATGAACAAAAGGCAAAGGATTATTTATTCCGTACAACGGTGCATTTGGTTAAGGACTTGCCTGATCCTGAAGATTACTTGGCATTGAGTGCGGAAGTTGTGAATCTACGCCAAAAGGTTGAGCATCAAAAGAATGTTGCAATTAATACAGCGACAATCACCCCAACCAATGTTGTTCAAAAATCTGCTGGTGTATCAATTCAGTATATTGGAAATAAATCTCTATATACCGACCACTTATACGAATCAGCTTTAACCTTTGAACAAGGTCAAGTGCGATCAATTCCAAGTGATTTGGCAACCAAGTTTTTAAAACATCCTGAGTTTACTCGTTATGAGGGTGAGCCTGAATCTATTTCGGGTGAATCTACCGAGCAAGGCTTAGATGATGATACGTCAAGTATTCTCAATCGCTCTAAAGAAAAACAGCAAGAAGAAATTGATAAAGAAAATAAAGTTCTTGATGAAATTGAAACGATTGGAAAAATGACAAAGGCTGGTTTGGTTCAATATGCTTTAGAAAAGTATGAGCAGAAACTTAGCCCACAAAAAAATCTTGATGAGCTGAAAGAATCAGTTACTCAAATGATTCATCAATACGGGATAGTTTAGATGCAATTACTTGACCTGATCAGCCGTTTTCGCACACTGGCCAACGATAAAGTAGAACCATATTTTATTGATGATGCCAGTGTCATTGATTGGCTCAATGATGCCGTAAGTGAAGCGTGTATCCGTGGTCGTTTATTGCATGAATCCCAAAACAATGATGTTTGTAAGATTAATGTATTAATTGGTTCGTCTCATTATCAGTTACATGAATCGTTATACGAATTGACTCGTGTGTGGTTCCAGCCAAGCGATGGAACAAAAGGGCAATACTTGACTTTAATGTCAGCTGAATTACTCGATCATTACTATGATGGTGAGAATTGGCGAGTGAAACAGGGTAAACCTGAACACATTATTCAGGATGACACAGGTATTCGTCTTGTTCCAATTCCTGATGTAGGCGGTGAATTACAATTGGAAGGCTATCGTGTGCCATTGTCACCAATGGAAAGTGATACTGATATTCCAGAAATTAACCAAATTCACCATGTTCAATTGATTCAGTGGGTTCTACACCAAGCGTTTAAGGTACCAGATGCAGAATTCTTTGATCCAAATCGGTCAGCATTAGCAGAGCAGGAATTTACAGACTATTTCGGTATTCGTCCTGATAGTGATTTGCGACGCATTACTCGTGAGGATATACCGCATAACGTTATTCCATTCATGCCATGACTTGCTTGTGACATAAGCACCCCTGTAAGGCTAAAGCTTTTCAGGGGTTTTTTACATAATGATCTTACTTATTTTATTTAATCATGCACAAAGATGGGCAAACGTACAATTGATTTAAAGACCGAAGATACGCTTTACATTGGCGGTGCCAAAGTTCAATTGATCAAAAAATCAGGACAATTGGCTCGAATTTGTGTTGAAGCAGATAATCACATTGAAATTAAACATGAGCGCATGAGTGCTTTCGATTCAGTTACGGAGACTCAAGCACATGGCAAACACACTCTATAACGAAGCACGAAAAGGCTATCTGGAAGGCGAATTTAACTGGTTGAATGATACAGTTAAAGTGATCCTGGTCAGCACCCAGGCGTATACCGTCAACACCACGACGCATAAATTCCTTGCTGATATTTCCAGTTCTGCAATCATTGCAGGTCCTCAGACGCTCTCGGGTAAATCTACGCTAGGCGGTGCAGCCGATGCCAATGATGTGACATTCCCTGCTGTTTCAGGCGGTGCGATTGGCGCCATCATCATCTACGTGGATTCTGGTCAGTCTGCAACAAGTAAGCTACTTGCATATCTTGATACTGCGACAGGTTTGCCGATCACACCAAACGGCGGCGATATTATTATCACTTGGGACAATGGTACAAATAAAATTTATAAAGTTTAATAGCTTATATTAATTTTGTACCGTTTATTTTTTTGAAAGACGGTACAAAAAAGGAATACTTTATGACAGAAAACGCACCTGAGCCCATCAATATTGAGCCTGAAATCTTTGGTGATAAGCCATCTCCGATCATCGTACAGATGGAGTCTATTGCGCCGGTGCTGATCACTATGGGTGGTGGTATCGAACTCAAGCATGACTGGTTCCGCTTGCTGAATGGTGCGCCTTTCCAGATGTTTGCCTGTGAAATCTCAGGCCAAAGCTATTCTAATGTGGATGAATGGCTAGTGCCTTTGGTTGAGGATAAGATCATGAATGAAGGTGAGGATAAGTTCTTTAATAAGTACTGCACCTGGCATGAAGCGAAAGGCTGCTGGAAAAATGAAACGGTTTACGGGGATTTGATTGATGAAGCAAACACAAACTAAATATTTTGATTGCTCAGATGTTGGTCTTGAAATGTGTTTTGGAGCAGTCAATAAAAACCCTGGAAGCTTTAAGAAAATTTTATGCACGGGTTACAACCCTCTTACAGCGTCATCTTTTTCCATCGCAGGAGGTAAAGTTACGCTGAATTATGCATCTAGTCACGGTTATGTTGCTTCACGTGTTCTGCATGTGGAAGCATCTGGTGGATATTCAAAAGAAGTGGTGATTGATAGTGTAACTGCAACATCAGTCACATTTACCGATGCGGATACTGCAGACTTAACTGGAACGATTAACACCAAGATAGCGCCGCTCGGTTGGGACCTAGTATATGAAGTTGGCAACATACACATCTATAAAATGCTGCATCTTGATGATACAGATCGTTATGTGCGCATGTGTTTTGAGACAAATACAGAACATCGCGCCGCCATTGCAGTATGTATCGGGAAAAGCTACGACCCTGTAACTGGCTTTATTAATGATCCGAATGCACTACAAAGCACAAAAGATGTTGTTAGTCCATCGGCAGCGAATTTACCGAAATGGGATGCATATTTTCTAGGCTCGACTTATGCTAACTATAACTATACACAAGGTCTTGGGCGGTTTGGTCATGGCGCGTTTGTGGGTAGTAAGTACCACATAGGTTTCCAAGTTGCAGATGGTTATATGGGTGGCGGTGGAGCAAATGTCGCGCATCATATATTTGGAATTTTCCCGACGCATTGCCTCGATTACGAGGTGCTTGATTATCCACTTTTAGTTGCGATGAATTACAATTCTGCTGGATGGAATACTGGCAATGTTTACGGTAATTTCTCAAGAACTTCAAATTCAAGAGGTCATGGCAGCATTGGAAATATTCGAGTACGTCTCGACTTTAATTCGGCAACAGAAGAATCGATTTTGCATAACAATGCCAGCTATCCATTTTCACCATTATCCTCTTATGTGAGCACAGTGGTGGATACATTTAACACCACAACACTACAACCCTTCGATATTTACGAACACACCACATCACAATTTTTGGGAAGCGTGTATGGCATTTATCGAGTGCTGTGTAATGCGACCCAATTGCCACCAATTACTGCGCTCACATCCCCATCTATTAACTACTCTGTTGATTTTAATACGCCCATTTTATTGTGTGCATCATGTCAAAATAATGCAAATACAACTGCGGTACGTATTATCGCGTTACCTGTGGAGCCAATTAAATATGTATCAGATTAACCGTCGTTTTGTCGGTGGCTACACACCTGATCCTGAGGTGTTGCAGGCATGGAATGTGCAGCACAAAGGTGTGAGATTCAGCAAACCTATGTCGTTGCAGACTGAAGTAGTGCATGGGATTGGACGAATTGAAGGTATGGTTCGCTCGGGTGGCTTACCTTGTGGCAATATGTCTGTACAGGTGTTTAAGCGAGATAACAAGACATTGCTATGGGAGACTAAAACCACAACAGACGGCGTGTTTAAGTTTAGGAATATTGCGGTTGGACTGGAATGCTATGTGATGGTGTTTGATCCTAACCGTGAAAAAAATGCCAAAGTCAAAGACTTGATTGTAGCGAGATAAGATGAGCTATGAACCAGATCATCACCTGAATGTCATCTTTGATTTTGATGGTGAGTACAGTCTGCCCGATGCCTGGAACGTCATTATTGATTTTGATGACGATGAAGGTGGCCAGACATTACCGCAATACCTAAACCCATTGTCATTGGATGCGCTATCGATTGGTCAGTCCAGTGTTAAAACTGCTGCATGGACTATTAGCATACCAGGATTTAATAACTTACAAATTTCTCAACCAACGATAGATTTTCTTGTAAGAAGTATTAAAAATTCAGGTAGCGACTTTCAGTTATTTGGTCAATCTTCAATCCGCAACACTGCTCAAGCTATAAAGGTTGGTGGATATTCAGCAGGATTATTTGGTAAGCCTGAATTAAAGATTACGCGTGTTTTTCTAAATATACCTGGCATAAACTCGTTACTGAGTGGTCAGGCTCGGATTAGTTACAAATTACAGTCTGCACAGACAATACAGATCCGTCCATTTTCTGAATATGGCAATCCAACTGTTTCACATGGGGTGCGCTATCTTGAGCAGACCAATGCACCGCTATTCACTCAATATGGTGCCGCTTGGGCTTCGCATTCACCGCGCTATATTGAACCACGTGGCGTCTTTGAGTTATTCCCTTCACGTCATACCATTGGTACATCAAGATCAATTCAAATGTTTGGCTTTGATGCTTTACGCTTTGGTGCGCGAATTATCCCTGAAAATCAGACTGTATATCCTCAAGGGTTTAGTAACACCTTTGGTCAGGCTGAAATCTATAACCATGTTCAACATATCCGACCACGTGGTTTTTTAACCTACGGCACAGAATCAGGGCATCGTTTTGGTTATGGTGAAGTCTGGAACTCTACACAGATCATTCATCCAAACAATGTGGAACATGGTTTTGGACCATTCTTTGCAGATGCAGGTCAGTGGCAAATTTTTAACCGTAACCGCTATGTGCAGACACATGGGCAGCAGCAGACCAGGTTCGGTTATCAGGAGCTCAACAATACTGCACGTGTTATTGCGCCGCAGGGTATTAATTCTCCTGTTGAAGTGGAGGCCACACGAACGATGGTGGCAGATGGTATCCGCCACTTTAGCATCCCGTCTATCGAAGCGCCGTATATCAGCACACGCCATGTCGTACATTTAGGTGCTAGGGCGGTTGCAGGTCTGGGGCGGCTGTTTTCCGAATATGGTCAGCCGAATTTAAAAAATACCAGGCGTTACTTTAATTATATTGGGCTGGGTGAGCAGTCGCTCTTTGGTAAGCCTATGATCAGTGATGCAGTACGGCATATCCGTCTGCAATCGGACTACAGTATTCATCCGCCTGTCATTCCTATGCCAAGCTTGATTCATGGTCAGCGTGAATTTGAGATGCGTGGCATTGATAGTGTTCGATATGGTACTCCATATATTGTTTCAAAATGGAATACGGCCATGCCACGCTGGACACATATAGATCGTGTCGGTGAGCCAGTCATCAAGAATGTCACACCTGAAATCAGAATTTGGGGCTTATTAGATGATGATTATGGTCGTCCATATATCGGGCATTACACTCGAACTGTGAATGCGCAGGGTTTAAACAGCCAGATTTTTGGTCGTCTTAAAATTGCAGACCGTAAGCAGGTGGTTAATCTTTCAGGATTTGGATTAAAGTCAGAGCAGATTAACCGTCTGCATAAAATAGAAAAGTTCCAGACTGAAACCTATTCTGACCGATATATTTACCCATCAGGGATAGCAACACCCAATTTTGCGATAGGTGCGGTACATCAGATCCACCACAACAGCATTCGTCCTGATTCTGAAAAGCCGATGACTTTGTTTGGGAACGCACGCATTACAGCGAATACCATTCGGGTTGAACCGGGTTATTGGGAAATACTCATGGGTAAGCCATTGGTAGAGTATGCCAATCGAACCGTTTCCCCTAAAAGCATTGGGGATATGATGGAATTTGGCAAGCCACGTCTATCGCCGCATACCATTTACGCTGTAGTTGAAGCACCGCAACAAGCCATTGATAACCATGAAAGATCTATGACCAGACTGCACTATGTTGATGGGCTTGAAGGGGATCGGATCAAAGAGCCGGGTGTGGAGTTTGGTCGTCCATCCGTGACTCACAAACAACGCTTTATTCAGGTACAAGGCGAGGTGATATCACAATTCGGTATAAGCAATATCCTGAATGCACAGTTTTTTATTCAGCCGCGTGGCTTAAACAGTCTACAGATCGGTGTGCTTGGGCCAATTGGTGATCAGGAAATCCGCTTTAGGTTGCAGAATGTGCACAGCCAATATGGTAATGCACTGGTGCAACATTATTTTGAAAAGAACAATCAGATTCTGGTAGCCGGGCAGAACTTTTTAAAGTTCGGGCAGACAGAGATACAGCATTTTCACCGCAGTATCTATCCGCAAGGTGTTTTTTCTCAGGCCATGGGTACACGTAAAACTGGTGATCAGCCTTATATGTGGCAAGGTTTTCGTGTGGGTGAACACGTACCGACCCGTTTTGGTGGGGAGGAGCATAGTATTTTTGGAACAACATGGATCAGTCATCGGGTGCGTGAGTTGATTGTAGGGGGTGAGGATTTTCAGCTGGTCGGAGAATATGATCCCGCAAATTTCAAGCAACGTCTGTATGTGTGGAACCGTAATCAGCCTGAGCTTCCTGCACCACGACTGATTCAGCCACATGGACTCTTTTCGCAGATGGCAGGTGTACCTAACATTAAGCCTGCCGCACATTACATCCGACCGGATGGGAATACAGATAATTACCGCAAAGGAGCACCTGATGCATAAACCACGTCCCTATGGTCTGGCTACATATGGTGGTGATCTGACAGAAAAAGACAAGGTATTTATTGACCATTGCTGCCAGACTGTGACCAATTACAAGGAAGTGACGCAGTTAAATGCACTGAAATATACTCGGGAATTACCTGACGGTGGTGTGGTGATTGTGCAAGATGCTGGTGGGGTATTTCGCGCTATTGCATACAAACCTGTGCAGCAACAAAGCCCTCATTTAACTGATCATCTGGCACCACTAGATATCCCCATGTTGTTTAGCGGCTGTATAGATGACGGCTGGGATCGAACCAATAGTGGTATTGAGCTCAAGATGACTGATATGTGTCAGTTGCGCCTAGGCAAGTATCGCACCAGAATTGGTGGAGCAGTAAAACTTAAACGCTTTCGCTGTCCTTATACAGAAGTGATGAAAGTGTTTTTTGTGCCAGAAGGATTGCGAGGCATTTCTGAAGAAAACCTTTTGATCAGCCAGTATGACAAGCTCAAAGCCTCATGGTTTTCAGGTGCAATGGCAGAGGCGGTTCAGGTCATCAGTGGTTATGGTCGTCAGGACATGGATCAGTTGCCACAAGACCCGATTGAGCAGGCACATTTTGAACTGCCTGCAAACATCAGGGAGCGGATCCAACAGGAGTTACACCAAGTACGTCTACCGGCCTGTAGTGGCAAGGTGGATACAGAAGGTCGAATCCTGTATCAGTTTATGTTCTTCAATACGCACCTGGTCAGCTTTGACGTGAAGCGTAAACCATGGCTGGTGCAAATTAGTTCAAATGGTGTCTGGGTAATGCCGTTGCCGATGATTCCTGCGACGTGCACAACAGCATTTCATGACTATATCAGTGAGGTAGGCGACCAAGAAATTGGAAAAATACTAGATCGTTTTGGTGGGATGCCGAGTGGTGAAGGCTTTCCTCAAGGGCAAGAGTTTGACCGGTGGGTGCGTGCTGGCGCGATTATCAAGGTTTGTGATACTGCAGACTTTTACCAGCATTCAGCCTATAGCTCTGTTACAGGATGGAGTTGTGACCAGGATGGTTGCAACCTGATCAATACATGTTATGACTACAAGAACGGGTTCTGTTATGGGTATACCTACCAGATCAGCTTAAATCTCGCTGCTGCACAAGATCATGGATGGAGTCATGAAAGAACATTGGCGGATTTAACCGCAGAGCAAAGCAGAATGATCTCGGCATATATGAGCAATCTGTATGATTTATTGAGTCGTGCTGAGTATTATCAGACTGCGGCAAGTATTAAATATAAACTGCGCAGGGTGGAGGTTGATGTCATCTTGTCACGTGCAAGTAATGCTTTTAATGAATCAGAGGTGACTTTTTGGGACAGCTATGTTTGCCCACCTATCGCCATTCATCAAGGCCATATTGCACTAACTAATCAAGGTTACCTGTTCAGTGGTGGAACTTTGAAAATTCCTGAACCATTGCTTGATGGGGTTATCTCCATGTATTTTGCGCCGCGAATTGACATGAACTCAAGCATACGTGTGCCAAAGGTGGACACTATTGTTTATGCCTACTATGTTGGCAATAGTTTAAAAGTGATCAAAAACTTTCATGATGATCGCAAGGTGGTCAAGGAAGTGGAAGGTACTTTTCAGGATGAGATGATTGTCGGGAGTTGGGAGCAGACCAAATATATTGGCCTGACCGGTCTTGAGGGGGAATTTTACTCCACCGATTTTGATCATCGGCAGGAAATTGCGCCAATGGAAATTCATAGCAGTATTGTGGGTCGTGATCTAGGTTATGGCACACCGTATGCCAATTATGGGGCGGTTTTTTCAGCGACAGGTCAGTTGTCACGGTCACGCTATTACAGTCATAAGCGTATCACTACACAGAAACTCGCCAAGCAGATTAATCAATGCTTTATTGTTCCGATGTGTCAGCGCAACAGTATACTGGCTGGCTACCGTGAACAGTTCGATAAGGTAATTGTCACTGAGGCGGTGAATCGAAATGCAGCATTAGATCCAAACTGGTATGACATCTGGACATATAACGCTGCAACCAACTATATCAATTCTGCACGTGATGCAGGTCCATTCCCAAAAAAAGGAATGCCTTATCCAGTGGACAATGTGCCGGTATGGGCAGAGGTTCACCACTTTGATCATGATGGCAGTGAGGCGCAGGATTTTGCCAATTCAGGGGATTGGATTGGAGGTATGCCGGCTGACGTGACCAATTATGTCAATCCACCTGGTGGTGCCACCACACTCAACTATGGTGGTGTGCCACCTAATCTACTGACTTACCAAGAGGTCACGGAAACACCATACAAGAAATACGATGAACTGCATCTTGCAATGTATGAGCCTCCAAGGCTCATGCACAACAAGCCGCAAAACAATGCCTACTATGAAATGTCACCCAACTCATTCGGAGACATCTTGTATATGGATGCGTCTAGGGTTATGTTTGGAGAGGTTGAGTATGGCAACATCTCTGAAAATACCGAGCGTGGTGTCCGTTTCTTTGTGGGTTATAGCAAGCTGTGCACTCATAAAGTAGCCCATACCTTTATCGGAGTAATTAACGAATAAGGTGGCCTTATGCCAGTCAAAAAAATACCAGTATTCCTTGGAATCAATAACGTCAAGGAAGATGCTGCACTTGAAATCAAGGGTGATTCACCTGGCATGTTTTTACGCGATGCGGTGAATATCAACTTTAGTGATACTGGTCGGGCAGAACTGGCCAAAACTATGCAGCTGCAAAGCAGCAAGGCTATCCGCGATTTATGGCAATCACCTTTACACAAGGAGTGTTTTGCGGCTCTGGATAATCAGTGGGTTAAGGTTAATCCTGATACCTGGGAAACACAGCCATTAACTGAATGTGGTCAAGGTCCCTTGTTTCATATTGTTTTGAATAACCTGGTATGTATGGCCTGTGATAATGGCCTTTTCACCTACGATGGCCAAACTGCTAAACGATTGATCATTGATACACCAGCCAAACCACAAGCCAATGTAAAATATAACTATAGCCTAGATCATGGGGATTATAGTTTTGCGATTTCATGGGTGGCCAATGGGCTTGAATCCGCCTTATCAGAAATTGAAAAAGTGAAGCTGCTAGATAAAAGTGGTGTGCAACTGCAATTACCAATGTGTCTGGACAGTAATGTGACGCATGTGCGGATCTATATGACTGATCCTGGTGGTGGCGAATTGCGTCAGGTGTTTGAATTGCCGATTGACACCATGAGTGTTGATATTCCGGCTTTACCTGAGTTGGGCCGGGCTGCGACTTTTCAGCACTTATCCCCGATGAAAAGCGGTGATTTCCTACGTTTATGGCGTGGTCGTTTATGGGTGGCCAGATCCAATGTGCTGTATTTTTCCGAAGCCATGACTTACCACTTAACAGACGATAGATATAACTTTATCCAGTTTCCGCAGCGAATCCGTTTTATTGAACCTGTAGATGGTGGTATATGGGTGGGTCAGGCTGACCATGTAGTTTTCTTGCGTGGTCAGGACGTGCGCAACATGGCGATAGAGCAAAAGGCGTCACGTGCACCAGTCTATGCAAGCAGTGCCTTGCTGCATAGTGATATGGTTAAGTCACTTTCTCAGGGTGGTACATGGTGCGCAGTGTGGCTGGCTGAGAATGGTTTTGTAGTAGGTACCTCAGAAGGACAGTTGGTGGAAATACAATCTGATGCGATCTATGGAATTACTGCAAATTCTTGTAGGCTT
Source organism: Acinetobacter sp. YH12039 (assembly GCF_013420015.1). Classification (NCBI taxonomy): domain Bacteria; kingdom Pseudomonadati; phylum Pseudomonadota; class Gammaproteobacteria; order Moraxellales; family Moraxellaceae; genus Acinetobacter; species Acinetobacter sp. YH12039. Next base: position 113,755 of record NZ_VOZA01000002.1, read on the forward strand.
GTAGGGTTTGATAACCGATTAGTGGCAGTTGTAAATTAGGTTTTATTTACAATACAGGCCATAGCTATGGATGTAAAACTACAGCGCGTTTTAATGAAAGACGCACTCAATGAGAATTTTGACGAAACTAAAGAAGGTATTTTCTTCCCGAAGCATGGCTTTATGCTTTCAGGTGAATACATGGATCGGGTCAATGGTGGCGAAGCGACCTTTACAAAAAACCTGATTCCCAAAGAAGCCTTAATCCATGTGTTAAACGTGGCCATTGGCTCTAAAGCAAAACCGGCAGGTTCATATCTGGCATTGTTTAACGGTGCTACTGCGCCGGCAGACAACTGGACAGCTGCTAACTTTGCTGCAACAGCCGGTGAAATCGTTTCACTGACTGAGGGCTATACCAATGCAACACGCCCTCAATTCATTCCTTCAGATTCTACCGATCAAAAATATATCGATAACTTTGGCAGTGTGGCCAGTGTGACTATTGCAACAACTTCACAGGTCAATGTCACTGGTGTGGCTTTACTGACTAATAACCAGCGTGGTGGCACAACCGGTGTGCTTCTTTCAGCCACCAAGTACCCGGCAGCGCGTGTATTCCAGAACGGTGATGTGTTTGAAATCGGTTATCGCATTACTGCAACCTCTTAAAACTTAAAGCACTGGTGAGTTGTCATCAGTGCTTTTTATGGAGCACAGCATGGCGATATATCGTGACGATGCACTTGAAGGCATGGTCTTCTCAGATAGTACTTGGCTGCGGTTAAGGGTTATCGCAGAGGATCGAATTGTTTTTTCAGATTCTAATCTTTCCAGGATCAAGGCTCATTTTGAAGATTCCTTTAGTCTGGCTGATGAAATCACGCAGACCGGTGCCATCTCCACCGCTGTAGATGGGTTTAGCCTATTCGATCAGATCACCGGACAACGTATTGCACGTGGCCTGGTATCCGATCAAGTGAAGCTATTTGATGCAGCCTATCGTTTTACAGCTGAAAATATTGAAGATCAGTTCACCCTAGATGATTTCACCCTGTCCACAACACTGGCATTGAGTACCGATTCCATTCACTTTGTGGAGTCTATTTCTGGTCAGCGATATTCAAGAATCCTGAGCAATGATCAATTTAAACTGACAGATCTGGCAAATACAGTCGCATCTGAGCAGGTCGTTGATAGCATTCTTTTAAGTAACTTCACTCAAGACAAGCTACGTGCTCAAAGTTATTTAATCGATTCGATTAGCTTTGGTGATCAGGATCTATCGAGTGTACATCTGCACAGTCATGCTCTCGATAGCTTACAACTTGGCGACAGCACACAATCCAAACTGACTGGTCGGACAAATAGCAATGATTACTTCTCTATTTATGATGAATTGAAAGACAGTAAAGCATATGGCCAAGCATGGACAGCTAATACAGATACTTGGGCCATGAGCCGCTACATGCCATTTTCTTTTGATGGCTTGACTGTCATTAACGACAAGCTATATGGATGGAATGACAAAGGTGTGTTCTTGATGGGCAAGCCTGATCATTTAATTCATGGCTTAATCGAAACTGGCAAGTTAGATTTCGGTGATAGTCTAGTACATCCTACAGCAGCTTATCTTGAATATGAAATGAGTGGTCAGGACAAGCAGTTGAGTATTGCTGTTACTTCTACCCAAAGCGGAAAACCTACAACCTATACCTATATGCTGCCAAATGAGGAAGCCGATCACTTGACCAATGGTCGTGTGTTGTTTGGTCGTGGGCTGCGAGGTCGTCATTTTTCTTTTGCTATTTCTATTGCTGCAACTTCTGCGCAGATTAATGCCCTATCCATGGACTTCACCAAAACGACTAGGAGAATATAATGATTATCTATTCAAGAGTTGAGCCGGATGGGGTGATGGATGCAGCCATTACCACTGTAATGGATCAGATGGATAAGTTGGACAGTGTGGCCGGACGCTATCGCAATGAACTTTCACAATCCCTAGCAGGGATCAAAGAAGTTACTGTTACTCAGGTAGATCCACCGACACGAATGTCAGTACCAGAAACACCGGTACCATCAATTGATTTGTCTGGAGCACCGACTTTTCAGGCTGTGCAATTTGATAAGCCTAATCTGCCAGAATTTCAAAGCATTGAAAACTTACTCAGTGAATTAAGTTTAGATGACTTGCAAATGCCAGATGCGCCAGTCATGCCAACAATGGAATTGCCAAGTGCGCCAGGTATGGCTGCAATTCAGATACCTGTTCGTCCTCAGATAGACACGGATATTCAACTACCAGAATCACCAACCTTAGAGCTCCCACAAATGGATGATCTCAAGGAAATTGATATTCCAGTCTTTGAATTTCCTGAATTACCAGACTTTAACGGTGAGCCACCAAGCATTAGTGATGTTACGGTACCAAAAGTATTTATCGAATGGGGTGAGCCGGAATATAAATCCGAATTACTGGATGAATTAGCGAAATATATTAAGGATGGAATTACTGAAGGCGGTATCGGTTTACCTGCTCCAATAGAAGAAGCCTTATTTAATCGTGCACGTTCACGTGAGAGTAAAGAAACTTCACGTGCAGTTCAGGAAGCCGTCAACGACTGGTCTACACGTAATTTTTCTATGCCGCCTGGTATGTTAGTCAAGCAGGTCGCAACAATTCGGGAGCAGGGACAGTTAAGAGCGAGTGAATTAAACCGCGATATTCTGATTGAAGCCTCAAAAATGGAAATCGATCAGCTGCGCTTCTTGGTACAGCAAGGCATGTCACTGGAGCAGCTGACCACCAATATTTTCAACAACGTCACCAATCGGCTATTTGAGATTGCGCGGTATAACGCTGAAAGCCAAATCAATGTATTCAATGCACAGATTACTTTCTTTAATGCACAGAATGAAGCATTCAGCGTATTGTCTGGCGTGTATAAAACCAAGCTAGATGGCGCATTAGCCAAACTGAGCGCATATAAAACTGCAGTCGATGCACAGGTAGCGATTGGTCAGGTTAATGAGCAGTACGTCCAGGTCTACAAGGCCAAGATGGATGCGGTATTGTCCAACGTAGAAGTGTATAAGGCATTGGTACAAGGCGCATCGGTACGTGCTGACGTGATCAAAAATCAGTTTGATTCCTATCGTGCCGATGTTCAGGCTTATAGCGAACAGATCAATGCCGAAAAGGTCAAGGTCGAAGCCTATGAAGCACAGATCCGGGGTGAATCAACCAAGGCTACTTTATTTGATACCCAAGCACGTGCTTATGCGTCCACGATTCAGGGTGTACAGGCAAAAGCCGATGTAAAAGGCAAACAGATCCAATTAAAAATGGAAGCGGCTCGGGTCTGGATTGGTAAGTATCAGGCAGATCTGGAAGCATACAAGGCAGAACTGCAGGCAAACTTGTCAGAAGTACAGCAAAATACCGCAGCCTTTAGCGCGGAAGTCGAAGCATGGCGAGCATCAGCCGGCATGGAAGTCAGTCATGCTGAAATGCAATCACGTTATGCTGACATGAATACTCGGACCAATATTGCTTATGCCGAAATGCAGCTTAAGGAATATGAAGCCAAAATGCAGAAGGCGATCCAGGAAGCCAATATTGCACTGGAATCTGCTAAAGCTATGGGGCAATACACGGCACAACTGGCAGCCGGTGCCATGAGTGCAGCGCATGTATCAGCCAGTATTAGTGGTAGTGGTTCAGCGAGTACATCCAGCTCACGTAGTAAAAGCGAGAGTTTCAGTGAAAGCCACAACTATAGCTACTAACCCTGTAAGGCTAACGCTTACAGCCTGTATTGATTAAATATACATGATATTTATATTGGAATAAGTGTCATGTACGGCTTAAAAAAACGTTCAAAGCAAGATGAAAATGGACTAATTCAAGGTGCAGGTACTGGCACTTCTGATGATATTAAAAAAAATGTTCCAGCAGGTAGCTATATTATGCCTGCTGATTCTACTCAGCAGATTGGTACCAATAATTTAAAAAATATGGGGAGCCCCACGCCAGTTAATCTCAGTAACGGTGAGTTCCAACTCTCGCCTGACCAAGTTCATTCGGTTGGTGTGCAAACACTTGATGCCATGAAAAATCAAACACATGTACCTGTTGATCAACCTCAATTGGGTTTCAAGCCTGGTCAAAATAAACCTGAGTTATTTTTTGCAAATGGTGGACTGGTACCAAGTGCCTACCCAAGTGCAGATGATATTCGTCGTGCACAACAAAATAGAATTGGTGGACCACAAATGCGTGATGTATCTGGTATCACTCGTGATGTGAGCAGACCTTTACCAAGCACAACAGTAAATACATCTTCAACAGCCAGCTCAACATCAGCAAGTCCAAGTAATCCAGCACCAACACAAGGAGGTGGTTTTGGGGCAGGCGTAAGAAATTTCGTTAATAACAGTAAACTTGTAAAAGGCACTGGATATTTAGGAGCGGCATCGGCCTTATTTGCAAATGCTGCCACACCAAGTGAAGACTATCGGGAACGTTTTGGTTTTGGTGATCAGTCACCTGAAGATTTTGGTACTGTAAAAGGGTTTGCTAAAGACTTCGGTATCAGAGGATTAGGTTATGCGTCAGACTTGGGCAATGCTTTAACCTTTGGACAAGCTGGACGCTTTTATGCTGATAAACAACGTATTGCAAGTGAAGCAAAAGCAGCTCAACCTGAATTTAATACTAAACAGAATAATCCAAATGCTGTTGTAAACAATCCATTTGGTAATAATAAAGCACCACCTACCACACAAACACAGCCTGAAGCCCAGACTCAATCAAACTCTGTACAAAATTCTGATCCTTATGCTATTCAGCAAAAAGGAAACAGCTTTAGCTATGCTAATCCTAGTGCAGCAGCTCAAGCACGAGCAGATGGTATTAGAGAAGGCGAAGGACTAGGATTCAAAGTAAGACCAGTGAATGACCCTCGTGGGGTAGCAAATTTATTTGCTAATACTCAAGAAATGGGACCGACTGAACAACAGATTCAAAATGCAATTGCTCAACGTGAAATGAATTTAGGCTTGGGTATGCGAGGTTATGGTAATAATCCTGTACAAGCACCTCAACGTAATGATGCACAGGAAGCTGAACGTCAAGCTGTAATTCGTGCAGCAAGTACACCGATTGCAGGGGCAAGAGGATTAACTGCTAATCAAGTCCGTACTTTGTCTGATTTACAGCAAGGTGAGGATAATCGTGCAAATCAACGTTATACCACTGATGCAAACAATGTTGCTGCTTTACAGCGTGAAGCCATGGGGCAAGCTGGACAGAACTATCGTACAGAACTAGGTGAGCAAGGTACAAATAACCGATTTAATGCAAATTTAGGATTTGATGCACAAAAATTCCAAGCAACCAATGATTTAGCGAATCGAGAATTTAATCTTAATGCCACTGAAAAAGGTTTTGGCATTCGTAATTCAGCACGATTAGAGAAATTGTACGAGCAATATGATTCTGCGAAATCGGATGAAGATCGTAAATCCATTCAAGAAAAAATTAATCGTTATGCAGGTAATAAAGCAGATACTGGTAAAGACCGTTATATGACTGTGGGTGGTGGTCAGCAGTGGGATGACAAAGCTGAAGGGACACTTACTCAACCGCAACGTCTGTTTGATACTCAGACACGGCAATTTGTTGATACGCCACAGGGGACTCCTCCACAACGAGCGGTGGGTACAATTTCAAAGGTAGGTGATAAGACTGCTGTTTGGGATGGCGAAAATTGGGTTCAGCAATAGAAATGACTGTGTTGAGTATGAATTGCTCAACTAACAGCCGATAGGATATCTTGTATTTTCTACCCTCTAAAATAAAGTTCCTGCGAAATATCAGTAAGCAACTAGAGTTAGTTCAATATTGAACATCACCCAAAATCAGATTGCTAATGTTTTTTTGGGTGATATTATGTGAAAAATTACGAAGTTAACGTAATACTTTATAAGTTATAGGATTTAAAAATTCGTATGAATTCTCTAGGCATTAGGGTTGAACCCAAAAAAGTTACTTTTGTAGTTATTGATTATACAGATAGTGAGGCTGATATACTTAACGTCGAAACTATAAAGATACCATTAGCTTTAGACTTTCCAGCTAAATTAAAATATGTCCGAAATACCGTGCTTGATATTATTCGAGAATATGATATTCAAGTTGCAGGTATAAGAATTGCTGAAACAGTCTCTGAAAACGTAAACATTAATCGGCTACATATTGAGGGTGTTATTCAAGAAGCATTTTCTAGTAGTAGTGTTAATAGTTATTTTACAGGTCAACTAATGTCAATTTCAAAAAAACTTGATATTAATAAAGAACTTTATAGAGACTTATTAAAAAGTAAATCTCAATATGCGAAAATTAACAGATGGGCTTTATGTACCAATTCTGAAAGTAAAGAAGCTGCATTAGTAGGCTATGGAGCAGCACTATGATGTATCCATGTCAAAAAGCAATAGTATCATTTCAAAAAACTAGAGAAATTGGTGCTGAAGGTAAGAATTCAAAAGTTTATTTAGCCCATGATAAAAATATTGATGGGGAAGTGGTAATTAAAGAAATTGAATATCGAAAAGATGATGAGACAATTGTAGACCTAAACGATTTTTATGATGAGGCAAGAAAATTATTTAAAAGCTCTCATCCAAATGTTGTACAGCTTTATTATGCTTGTGAAGATGATAGAAATATCTATATAGCAATGCCATTTTATAAAAATGGGACTATTAAAAGTCTATTAGCTAAAAAACAATTAACTGCTAGGGAAGTGATTAAATATGCGGTTGAGTTTCTAAGTGGTTTGCATAATATACATTCGAAGGGATTAATTCATTTTGATATTAAACCAGATAATATAATGCTTTCAGATAGAAATGAAGCAATGGTATCTGATTTTGGACTGACACAGTTAGTAAATGATGATGGAGTTGCATGGGTCTCATCAGTTTATACAAGAATTATTCCACCTGAGTTTATAGATGGGTATTCTAAAGGAGATTTAAGCTTTGATAGAACTTTTGATATTTATCAAGTAGGGGTATCGCTTTATAGAATGTGTTGTGGGGATGCGGAGTTTTATAAACAATGGGATATGTTGGGTTCACAAGAAAATTTCATAAATTCCTTAAAAAAAGGAACATTTCCTGACAGAACAAAATATCCTCCCCACATTCCAGATAAGTTAAGAAAAGTTATTAATAAGTGTATGCATGTAGATAAAACTAAAAGATTTCAATCTGCTTTAGATGTTATCAATGCTATCGCGGATATCGACTCTAACCTCTTGGATTGGGAATATACAATTGGTAGTGATGATATAAAAAGATGGAAAAAAACAGATAAAAAGGGTAATTTATATGTATTAGAAGTTAGTATTGATGGCAAATCTACAGCCATGAAAACAACTACTAATTCAAGTAAGAGAATCACTGATTACTGTATTGAAAATATAAGTGATGAAGATATCGTTTCATTCTTAGATGGGATTGATTGATCATGAAGAATTTAAGTCGTGTGCAGAAGGAGGTTGAAATGTTTAGTAGAAACAAGTTATTACCTCCTTTAAAGGTTGAGGATAGTGTTAAAGAAAAACCAAATAAGTCTTCCAAGAGTTGCCATGACTTGACAAATATAGATCTTTATAATGGTGATTATATACAGTTAAAAGACTAAATTCTAAAGCCACTTTCGGGTGGTTTTTTTATCCCCTGTAAGGTTCGACCAAATTCTAAATAAAAACCATGATAGACGCATAAAATTAGGAGTGCGTCATGTCAGATCAAAACCAAATCGATTGGGAAAAAGGAACTATTCAAGAACCAAATCAAATAGATTGGGATAATGGTCAAATTTCACAACCTAAAGAAAAGAAAGATAAAGGTTTTCTTGGTCAAGCAAAAGATCATGCAGTTTCCTTTCTTGGCAAGGGTACGGTAGCCGTAGGTGAGGTAGCAGTCGGTCTAAGTGACATGATGTCCGATGGTGCTACAGGTAAAATACTTTCCGAAAAACTTGGTTACGACCCAAAAGCTGCCAAAAATGTAATGACAGGTTGGCAGTCTGAGCAATACCAACAACAATTAAAAGATTCTGCAAATATTGGCAATCGAAAAATTGAGGAAGGTGACGACTTCGCAACAAAGGTTGGTAAAAAATTCGACAATGCTGTTGATATAACAAAAAATGCCATCAACAACCCATCACTTATCACAAATACTGTTGCTGAATCTCTCCCTTCAATGCTACTGGGTGGTGTATTAGGTCGTGCTTCTGGTATAGCCAATCCAGTTGTAGCTGGTGCTGTTGGTGAAGGTGCAGTTATGGCAGGTAGCCAAGCTGAACAAATTCGCCAAGAAACCGTAGATGGACGCTTAACCGCAGATCAATCTTTAGCAGGTGCGGCTACTGGTGCCCTTGGTGGCTTGTTTGGCTATGCTGGTGGTCGTCTTGCTCAGAAAATGGGCTTATCAGATGTTGATACAGCCATGCAAACAGGGCGCTTAACCACGCAACAAGTGGGTGAGGAAATCGCTAAGACACCGATGAGTGCAATTCCAACTGCTGTGATCAAAGGTGCAATTTCAGAAGGCTTTTTAGAAGAATTACCTCAATCCGTTTCAGAGCAAATTTTACAGAACTTGGCATTAGATAAGCCTTGGCATGATGGTGTTGAAAATGCAGCAGTCATGGGTACTTTGGCTGGTATGGCAATGGGCGGTACAGTCAGTGGTGCGGGTAAAACTGGTGATTGGTTGGAATCTTCTGCACAGCAACGAGCGATAGAAAAGAATTGGACACAATCCGAAGCTGAATATCAAAAAAACTCATTAGATGAGTATCGTTTACGGTCGCATCAGGAACAAGAAAAAGTCTGGAATGCACAAGATTATGAAAAATTATTGGCTGATTTATCACATTATATCAATAATAAAAATGGACGATTCCTTAATCAACCGACAGAAGAAATGGGGAATCTAGGTAATCAGATTGGTACGGGTGTTAATCCTAATTTACTTGGATTTAATCCAAATAATGATCCTGATGCACCAATTACTCCTAATTCACCAGACACACCTAAGCCAAATGATAATTCACCAAGTGGCAACTATTTAGATACTCCAAAACCGCAATTACCATCTGAACGCATGGGCATTGACCCTAATACTGGCCCTATGTCATCTGCAGCGGCTTTGGCTGTAGATAGTGGAGTGACATCAACAGGATTATTAACTTACTCAGCTGAGCAGGAAGATGGTCAGCAATTAAGTTCTGTACCTACAGATTACCGTACTTTTTTGGGTGAAAGCCAACAGGCTGCGACGCAACCTGAGTTATTGAGTTCTTTACAATCTCAGGGAAATAGCAACAGTGGTGCAGTTAGCAATAATACAAGTACAGCCACAGCATCTGATATTGAGACCGAAAAACTTGATTTAAATACACGTATTCAAGAGGCCCAACAAAAGTTTGATGCAGAAACAAGCGTGGCCCAAAAAGCCCAATTAAGACGTGAACTTAACAGTCTGAATGGTAAGTTAAAACAGGTAGAAACCCAAAAATTAAATGAACAACACAAACAAAAAATAGATGTTGCAGCGAATGAAGCTGCAACTAGTTCTGGTAATAATTTACCAGCACCTACACAAGCACAAATTGAAGCAGGCAATTATAAAAAAGGCCACATTAAGGTTCATGGTTTAGATATTGCTATTGAAAGTCCGCGTGGCTCCACACGTAGTGGTAAAAACCCTGATGGTAGTGACTGGTCGCACACGATGAGTGACCATTATGGTTATATCAAAAAAACCAAAGGGGCAGACCAAGAACAGTTAGATGTGTATGTAGGCAAGAACCCTGAATCAGAACGTGTCTTTATCGTTGATCAATTAAATCAAGATAATGATCAATTTGATGAGCATAAAATTATGCTTGGGTATCAAAGCCTAGAAGAGGCTGAGCAAGCGTATAAATCTAACTTTGATCCAGGATGGAAAGTTGGTCCTATTCGTTCATTATCAAAAGATGAGTTTAAAAGCTGGTTGGATAATGATGATACCGTGCGTCCAGTCAGTGAAAAAGTTCAGCCTAAATCAGATCGTATTGCTGATAAAAAGGAAGTTGTGACTACAGCAACTGGACGTTCATTTGAGGTTCAGCATAAGTTAGTGGAAGCTGCTGATTTAATCACATCAAATAATCCTAATGGACAAATTAATCCTAATTATCCTCAAGAGTTACAACCAAGAGACCGTACTCGCGCTGCGTCACAAATGCAAATTACGGAAATTGCGAATCAGTTAAATCCATTATTGCTTGGTGAAAACCCGAATGCTTCTGATGGAGCACCAATTGTTTCAGTGGAAAACATTGTTGAAAGTGGTAATGGTCGTTCTATGGCGATTACTAAAGCATATATGGAAGGCAAGGCAGAGCATTATCGACAGTGGTTGAAAGAGCAGGGATATAACACTGATGGTATGACAGCGCCTGTATTAGTACGTGAACGTATTACACCAATGACTTCTGCAGAACGTATTGCTTATACAGGTGAGGCGAACCAACGCTCCACACTTGAGTTGAGCGATACTGAACAGGCGAAATCCGATGCTGCAAAATTAGGTTCTATTTTGCATCAGTTTTATGGTGGGGAAATTGACTCTGCACAGAATAGAAACTTTGTTAAATCCTATGTCAATGGAATTGCATCATCGAATGAGCGAGGTAGCTTATTAGGTGCAGATGGTGTTTTGACCCAAAAAGGTTTACGTCGTATTCAAGCATCCTTGGTTGCACGTGCCTATGGTGATCAAACTTTGATTTCTGATTTGTTTGAAAGTTCTGACAGTAATATTAAGGCGATTGGTGGTGCCTTAATGGATGTTTCAGGGTTCTGGGCAAATATGCTTGAAATGGTTGATCAGGGTGTCATTTCAAAAGATGTAGATATTACGGCCAACTTATTGGAAGCTGTAAATCTTATTAAAAAGGCACGTAGAGAAGGTCGATCTGTTTTTGATTTAATGAATCAAAGTGATATTTTTTCAGGTGAAATTGATCAAGTTACACAAGACTTTCTAAGAATCTTTTACTCAGGTGATAAACTGACTCGTGCAAGAAGCCGTGAGAAAGTTGCCACTGCACTTAAATACTATATTGATAATGCACTTTCCACTAAATCAGGTGTCAACTTGTTTGGTGAGAATGACCCTACTGGCGCAGAAATTTTAAGGACTACACATGAACAAGTCAGACGACAAGAAACCGAAAAGCAACAAGACATCTTCACTAGCCCGCAACCTAATGAACCAGACACTGGCACAGTTGGCGGTGGACGATCAGGACGAGGAGCTATTGCAGGAAGTGAAACAGCGCAAGAACAATCAGAGCCTACAAAAGCCTTAAAGAAGACAGCTCCAACATCTGAAAAAGAAACGATTCAAGATTTTGGTGAAAAAATTGGTGGTGCTCGTAAAGATACTTCAGTGAAGACTGGCCCCAAAACCTCTGGCACTACTACAAAGGACAATCGTCCAACTTGGGCCAAGCGATTTGAGATTACTGAAATTGCTGCCTCAAGTAATCCAAATGAAGTTGGTAAATGGATTATCACGGATACAAGAAAAAAGGATTGGAAGGGGAATGCCAAGCAACTAGGCAAACAATTTTTTGATTCCCAAAAAGATGCTGAACTTGCACTACCAATTCTAGCTGTAGCTCAAAAGCATCGTGTGTGGGCTGCTGGAAAAGATAGCTTTTCTATCTATCGTGAAATTAGTGATCGGAAGCGCGTTAAAGTTGTCGAACAAGAATTTCAAACACGTGAAGATGCTATGAAATATATGGCAATCCATGCGATTGAAATTCTAGAAACCAATACAACTTTTGGGGAAATTGATCTTCCTCGACCTGAAAATACGGTAAGAAAAGGACTAGATCGCCGTAAAGGTGATGCTAAAGATGCCGATTTTATTCGTGTGTTTGGTTTCCGTGGTGTTGAATTTGGGAACTGGAATAATCAGGCAGAACGCCAAGAGCTATTAAATGATGCCTTTGATGGTCTCATGGACTTGGCTGAGATTTTAAATATCCCACCTGCAGCAATTAGCTTAAATGGGGAACTCGCTTTAGCGTTTGGTGCTAGAGGGCAAGGATTAAGTGGTGCAAAAGCGCACTATGAACCTGAACGTGCTGTGATTAACTTGACCAAATTGAATGGCGCAGGTTCATTAGCTCATGAATGGTGGCATGCACTAGATCACTATTTTGGTCGACAAGATGGCAAAGCCCCATCTGAATGGGTAACGAATGCGGATGGCAGTCGATCATTAAAGATTGCAAAACACTTTGAAGATATGAGCGTCACTTCTGGATTCTCTTATAAATCAAATGTTCGTGAAGATGTGCAAGAAGCCTATAAACAATTGGTACAGACAATTTTTAGAAAATCTGAAAACTATATTGAAGATACTGTTAAGGTTGAAAGCTTCGTTAGTTCTGCGAGAAACAACTTAAAAGATCAATTAGATAAGTTACGTGCTGATCTTAATCGTGAGCTTGATCCTAAATATTACAAGCGCTTTAACAAAGCTGCCTCAGCTGAACAGCTGGCTGAGTTTGATACGGTTGCTGAGTTATTGCTTACAGGTACGGCACTTACTACGGAAATACGTCACAACAATAATAAGAATAGTCGAAATATATTTAGTGGTGCACGTTGGTCTAATGATGCCCTAGATAAATTAAGTGTGATTTATAAATCTGTCCGTGGTAGATCAGGGTTTAATGCTGAACAAAAGGGTGTACTAGACCGATTACGTCAATACATGAATACCTATGCCCAACGCCTCAAACTATTGGCAGAAGCTCAAAATGGTACAGAGAAAGCGAAAATGATACCAACGGATTTTGCTATGAACGCAAAAGAGTTAGATCAGGGACGCGGTACAGATTATTGGATTACTACTCCTGAAATGACAGCACGTGCATTCCAAGGGTATGTAGAAGATAAAATTTCTCAAAATAGTGGCTACAGTCCGTTTCTGAATTTTGGCCCTGAGAGTGCTGCGATTTTTACCCCATGGGGTTTTAAGCGACCATTTCCTACTGGTACAGAACGAAAAGCAATCAATGCAAAGTTTTCTGATTTGGTTGATACACTAAAAACAGAAGAAACAGAAACAGGGATTAAACTTTATAGTCGTGACAAATTAAAACCTGATAACGAGCGTAGAGGTGCTTCACCATTAGACACGACCTTTACTCCCTTATCCGTTGTCAGTGCTACTCGTAGAGTCCTTTCTATTCTTCAACATCTCAAAATGTCCGCTACACAAGATGCGTCTTCTAGGGGGCGTATCAATGTCAGTCTTAATAATAGGATCGGGGTCAACAAAGTCGGGAATGTGAATTCCAATGGGTTTAGTGTTCAGGTTATTTCTAGTTTTAGCGATCTTCCGAAAGTCATACAAAATGATGCAACCTACAAAGATGAAAATGGCAAAACCCAAAATTATGATGTAAGCGGTGTTTGGCATGATGGCACGCTCTATGTGGTTGCTGATCAGGTTTATGGGGATAGCAATAAACAGCTTACTACATTTGATGCTTATGAGGAATTATTAACCCATGAAATTGTTGGGCATTTTGGTGTTCAAAAGCTATTTGGAAATGAGTATAAGACCAAATTTCAACAACTATTTAATGCTCTGGGTAAGCTTGAGGGTATTCGTAAAATAGCAAAAGATAATGGCGTGGATATGCAGCAATTTGAAAGTGCATATATTGAACCATACACTCAAGGTGTTAAAGATGAAATTTATACCGAATCAGATGTTCAGCAAGCTTTGGTTTCTGAGCTATTTGCCTTTATCGCTCAAAATGCCAAGTCACGTCCTTTTGTGCGTCAAAAGCTAAAAGAAGTTATTGGATATATTCGTCAGTGGTTCCGTGATCGTGGCTTTGATAAATTCCTTTCACGTTACAATGATGCCGATTTGATGATGTTTTTGTCAGAAGCTCGTAAGGCTGTAGTTGATCGAAGCTATTTTGGTAAATATAAAAATCAAGAATTTTCATCTAAGAACAATTCTGATACTCCACTTTATAGCCGTCGCACTAAAAGTAATTCAGGTTCTACAACTCAACAAGTACGAGACGTGTTGATTGATCGTTTTGGTAAAGAGACCATTGATGAGCTTGAACGACAAGGTAAGCTTGAAATTATTCAGGATTATCAGGTCGAGGGTGTTGAGGGCTTCTATTACAACGGTAAAGCCGTACTCGTTGCATCGAATCTGACTGCTGAAAGCACAGTGCCAACATTCTTACATGAGTTGGGTGGTCATGCTGGTTTTCAAAATATGATGAACCAGAAACAATATAATGAATTGATGAATCAATTTAATAAATTGGTTGATCAGGGCAATCCTATTGCTATGGCTGCAAAGATGCTTGCAGAACGTGAACAAGGCTCTGAACGTCAGCAGCTTGAATATTTACCATATTTATTAACCCTTTCATCTACTATGCAACAACGTAATGTGATTCAACGGAATGCACTGCAAAAGTTGATTAACAATATTGTTTCGTATGTAAAAGCATGGGTATTTGATAATTTTGGTATCAATCTTAATTTGAATCCTGATGATATGCTTGCATTATCAGAGCGTATGATTGGGCAAATTAAACATCAATCATCATTGGATTTAATTCGTCAAAAATATCATGGTACAAATCAATGGATGACAGCACCAAACGGTGCAAAGACACATCTTTCAGAACAACAATGGTTACAAGTCCGGACACCAGAATTTAAGAAATGGTTTGGTGATTGGGAAAATGATGCAGCAAATGCTTCACAGGTATTAGATGAAAATGGGGAGCCTAAGGTTGTTTATCATGGTACCGCCACCGAGTTTAATGAATTTAAGCAGGGTCATGGCTTATTAGGGGATGGCATTTACTTAACTGATAGTTTTGATACAGCAGATGTATACGCCAATATCCGTGGGGAAAATGGCTTTGTACTTCCATTATTTGTAAACATTCGGAATGTGTTCAAAACTACAGGTAATGTTTCACGTGATGAATTTGTAGAAGCGACAACTTCTGGGAAATATCAGGGAATTGTTCATCAGTTTGAAAATCACGAATATATTGTTGCCTTAGAGCCTAATCAAGTAAAAATGGCTGAGGGGAATAAAGGCACATTTAATAGTGAAAGTTCAGATATTAGATTTAGTCGAAGTTCTAACTATGATGATATTACCAAACGTATCGCTAATGGGTTTAAAAATTTACCCAAAACAGGTGACTGGATTAATAAAAAAGGTGTCGATTGGTTGAAAATCGGATTAGGCTTATTGAGTCGTCGGCATTTAACGGAGGTTTACGGAAAACTACTTCCACCACTAAACAAATATAATGAACTAGCTGCTCAGATGGATGCTGATAAAAATGATATAGCTGCTAATGCAGATAATATTGTGCGTGAGTGGTCTAAATTAAAGGATGAAGAAGCTTTAGCAAATGTAATGCATGATGCAACTTTAGCTCAAATTGACCCTGCTAAACCATACCAACAGGGGGATAACAAAGTTAAATATCAGCAATTGATTCATGCCTATAATAATTTATCTCCTGAAGCTCAAGCAATGTATAAAAAAGCCAGGAATGCCTATAGTGGGCATTATGCCAAAGTTCGTGAAGCGATTAGAGAACGCATTTTGCGATCAGCTTTAAGCAGCCAGAAAAAAGCTGATTTGCTAAAAAATATCGAGGGTTCTTTTGGTCAAATTAAAGGTGTCTATTTTCCTTTAGCTCGTTTTGGTAAATACGTGGTGGTACTGCGAAACCAAAATGGTGAGGCTGAGGTTGTTAGTCGTGCTGAAACTAAAAATGAAGCTGAATCGGTTCGTGCAGAGTTAATAAAAAAATATCCACAATATAAGGCTGATGACGTAAAAAAAGATGCGGAGTTCAATGCAAGTCGTGACAGCGTTGGTCGTGGATTCATGTCTGATCTTTTTGATGAAGTTGGAAACCTAGGTTTAGATAAAAACGCTCAAGCGGATTTTGAAGATACTTTAAGTCAACTATATCTATCATCTATGCCTGATTTATCCTGGGCAAAACATGGTATCCATCGAAAGGGTACTGCTGGATTCAGTCAGGATGCTCGTCGTGCATTTGCTCAACATATGTTTAGTGGTGCAAATTATTTAGGAAAATTGCGTTATGGGGATCAGTTAGCTCAACAAATTGATGATATGAAAAAGTATTCTAATGAGCAATTTAACAAGGGTATTGGCTATGACCAGAATTCTGCTAATGATGTTATTGATGAAATGGAGAAACGTCATGAAAATTTAATGAATCCTAAAGGGTCTCCAATATCAAGTTTTCTCACAAGTGTTGGTTTCATGTATTACATGGGTTTATCACCTGCAGCTGCCATCGTCAACTTATCTCAAACAGCATTGGTTGCTTACCCGATTATGGGGGCTAAATGGGGGTTTGATAAAGCAGGTAAAGAGTTACTGAAAGCATCAGGAGAGTTTGGTATAGGCTTAAAAGATGGTTATGAGAATCCTGATTTTTCAAGTGTAACTAATGCCATAAAAACAATAGGCAATGTCTATAATCCTAATATTGCCAATAGGCTACAAGGTGATGAGCTTAAAGCATATGAAGAAGCTGTAAAGCGTGGTGTGATTGATGTTACGCAGGCTCATGATTTAGCAGGTATTGCTCAAGGGGAAGACAGTAAAGTAATGTGGTATTTCCGACCTGCTATGCGTTTGGCAAGTGGCATGTTCCATCATGCGGAGCGATTTAACCGTGAGGTTACTTTTATTGCAGCTTATCGGTTGGCTCGTCAGCATGTTAATTTGGATGGCTCAAAGTCAACCCACAGCGAAGCTTTTGAACAAGCAATGGATGCGGTATATAGAGGGCATTTTGATTACTCAGCAGGGAACCGAGCACGTTTTATGCAGGGTAATGTTGCTAAAGTCCTTCTTTTATTTAAGCAGTATGCACAAAATATGCTGTATACCTTAGTTCGCAATGCCCATCAGTCAATATATGCGCTCGACCCGAATGAACAAAAAGAGGCTCGTCGTGCTTTGGCTGGTATTTTGGGTATGACGACTTTGGCAGCTGGTGCAATTGGATTACCAATTACAGGAATGCTTTTCACTGCCTCTATTTTAATCGCAAAGAAAAGTAAACTCGGTTCTGCTGCATTTTTTGCGGCTTGGGCTGTGGCGTTCTTTGGTGCTGCGGATGGCGACGAGGAAGACCCTTATGAGTTGGAAATTGTAATCCGAAACTGGTTGGCAGATATTCATCCTTTTTTTGCAGATTTGGTGTTTGGTGGTGTGCCTCGCGCATTAAGTCCAGTCGACTTGTCGGGTCGTGTCGGTTTAAACAATTTAATTATTCCTGATGTGCAAGAGGGTCTTGAGGGGGCGGATTGGGCAACCGCAATGCAATCTGCATTACTTGGACCAGTCGTAGGTATTAGCACAAGTACAGTAAAAGGCTTGCAACAAATTCAAGAAGGTGGTTACGGTCGTGGTATAGAGACTATGCTGCCGATTTTTCTTAAAAATGCGATGAAGTCTTACCGTTATGCTGATGAGGGGGTATTAACCAAAAATAAGGATGTGATTCATGATAAGGATGTCACAGGGGTTGAGTTATTTTCTCAAGCCATTGGTTTTTCACCGGCATCGGTAAGAACCTCATACGAGGGGCGGTCTGCGATTTTCCAATATAGAACTAAGCTGGAAGATCATCGACGTGAGTTGATGCGCAAGTGGGTGGTGGCTCGACAAGAAGATGACAGTGATGGCATGAATAAAGTATGGACTGAAATTTTGGAATTTAATGCAAAAACTGCCGAGAAAAATCCAAAGATGCGAATTAGTCGTATGAACCTTATGCAAAGCTATAAAGCTACTGAGCGTAAAGCAAAAGAAACTGGTGATGGAGGTGTATACCTTACTAAACGGCAGAAAGGTGCTGAGGAGCAAGGTGGGTTTGCGTTTAATCGTTAAAGGGAAAAGCCACCTTGCGGTGGCTTCTTTATTGGATTTTATTTGAGTTTTTCCTTATTTACTAAACCTGTAATCCTAGTCAAGCCAAATGCTGTCACTCGCATGTGTAAAAATACACGCTCTTGACCATCATTTTGATTTTTGATTACTGGTGATGCTTTATTGGTAAAAACACCATTCAACACATACTGTGCATGTGGTTGTAATTTCTTTTCAGCATCTCGATAACACCATTTTTTTTGAAGTAAAAGATTAATGAGATCCTTTTCTTTTATTCCAATTGTTTTGGCACATTCACGGATACAGTAGGTATGTACTGTTTCAGCAATGGTATCGAGTGCTTGCGCTTTGGGCTCAAGTTTTTCAACTTTTTGGGTTAGTTCAATATTTTGTTTTGCCTGAGTTTCAATTGCTTGTAGTAGGTGATAAGGATTTGAAATATCAAATACTGGTTGAGCAACTTGAGCTTCAAGTTCTTGCCAACGATCTACCAAGCGAGCTGTAAATTCTGGGCAAAGTTGGGCAACCACGATAATACTGTCGCGCTTACCTTGTTCACCTGTGAATACATAAACTTGAGTAGTACGAGTACGACCCATTTTATCAGTAGATTGTTCATCCTCAATTTGAGGTTGAACAATAACGCTAGTGTTTACAAGCGTTTCAATAGTACGCTTAACATTGTCATGGCGTTTTTCAACAAGTTCAGCAATTTCCAAACTTGTCATCATTTGAATTTGTACAGGAACAATTGCATTCATGCTGCCAACTCCTCTGCAAAAAACTTTACCAAGTCAGGTGAGCATTCTTTGAAGTTATCAAATTCTTCAACACAAATATCTCGAAAGTTATTTGCTATTGATGAAGCTAAATGTGCCAAAGTTTTGATTGTTGGTGATAGTTCTGACTTTTCGGCAATTACAGTTGTTAATGCTGAAATTTCATCAAAACGATTATTTGCGATACGCACAAATTCAAGCAAACTCCGTAATTGTTGCTCACTGACTTGAACTTGCTTGTCTTGGGTGAATTGGGTTATATTGTTCATCGTTAATATTCCTTTGTTAACAACTCCAAAGCCCTTTGAATCCGCCAAGATTACATTGAAGGGCTTTTTTATTGTCTGAATTAAACATTGTTAAGATTCCAAATGATTAAGCTCAAAATTAATATAATTAATCCTAGTAAATAACTTGTAGTTCGCCACACTAAAAGAGATTTAGTTCCTTGCTTGAGTAGCGTTTCACAACGCACCATTTCATTTGTTGCTTTTTCAAGCACCTTTGTTCCTTGTTCTAAAGCTTTACGCATCTCCATATTTTCAAATTTGATCTGTTTCTTTTCATTCCAGTTTTCAACTAGCATTTCACGCTGAGATTGAATACGATAAGCAATATCCTCTAAAAGTTCTTCGCGTGTCATTTTGTGAAAATTTTCGTCAAGGTCTTTGACTAATTGGTCAGTTGATACATTCATTCTACAAATCCTTTTACTAACTGCACCACAGATTGATACCATTTGAGTTGCTTGACAGGAACACCGTCACTGTGTTTTTTACCTGTATCAAATAATTCACCTAAACCTTGAGCTTTTTCAGTCATCAACCAGATATCATCTTCTTTTACTTGATAACCTAAATCAACAAGCACCTTATTAACTTTTTGACCACTTAATTTAGGTTCTAACATTTCACCAATTTGGGTTGGCGTAAATACCTGTTCTTGCACTGGCGAATGTAAATGTGTGGCATCCAACAATTGTAAAGGTGATTCACCAGTTATCTTTTGAACAGCTCGGTCAGCAGATAAAATAGCCTGATTACCTTCAAGTCCGATCATTTTTGCCATACTTAAACAACATTTAAGTGTGCTACTTATTTCACGAACATTTGATTTCTTGCCAGAGGCATTGATTGGTGATTCTTGAAATGACTTAACAGTAAAGTAACAATCTTCAAGTTGTTCAAATACGCTCCACGCTTGATCCGTATCAAGAATTTTGGCATGACGCGCAGCCCCTTTTTCTGTCCAAAGCATTAGGGAGCGAGTTTTACTAGATATTTCAGGATAATTTGTGAGTATCTTTAAGCTACTCGCAAAATCTTTTAATTCCTGTCCTGTAATTTTGAAGAAGTGCTTACCTTCGACAAAACGTTCATTATTACGATCATGGTTTTGGCGAATACGAACTGAGTCAGTTCCGTAAAATTCTGCCAATTGTTCTGTCAATAGAACTGGTTCAGATTTAAATTCAATAATTGCAGTTTGCTTTTCTGCAACTTGTACTACTGGTTTTACTAAAGCATTCATTTTTAAAGCTCCTGTTGTTGTTTGAGCTGCTTAATTGCTTTCACAATTAAATAATTCATAGAACGATCATGCTTTTCTGCCATTTCTTTTAGCCATGTGTGTAATTCATCTGGTAAACGAACTTTGTATTGCGTTCCACGCTGTTTTGGACGTGGTTCATCATCAAACATATATTGCTCCAATAATATGTACCTCTTGGTGATATTTATAATGTACCTCTTGGTGACCATTGTCAAGAACCAAAGAGGTGCTTTATCATGTATTTTTAATTTTGGTTTATGGTTATGAGTGCAAATCAACGTGATCCACAATACAAACTTCGTTGGTCAGAAGAGTTAAGGGATAGGATTACTCAGTCAGCTAAAGACCATAACAGATCAATGAATGCGGATATAATTGCTCGCTTAGAGGCAAGCTTTAAATTAGATCAAGCAAAAGATCAGATGAATGATTATTTTTCTGTAAATGATAAAATTGTTGAAGGTTTCAAAAGACAAGAAGAGATATTAAAAACAATCGTTACAACATTAGTTATGGAAAAGAATATTGATGAAGAGTTAAAAAATGCTTTAATGAGTTATATAACTAAGAAAGATTAAAAAGCCGACTTAGTGTCGGCTTTAATTGTTTAATTACACTGCATTTGTCCGCCCACACTTTGGCATGAGCCACCAGTAGAAGGGAAATAAGTATCACCTGCACCACGATTATAACGAGTACCATCCGACCCCCAACAACCTGCACCATCACAGTTTGTTATTGTGGATGGCTGACGTTGTGTCATTGGGGCAGAGTAAGAGCTATTTGAGTTTGAGTAACTATCACCACTAGATACATTTACGCCATTCATTGCTGCTAATGTATTACGCTGGTTAGTAGTTAAACCTCTGGATCCTTTAATCGGTGTGCTAGCTTCCTGAATAATTTTTTGGCGCAATGCTTCATCTTCAGCAGAGCGTGTAGGCTGACGAGGCACAGTATAAGTATTTTGACGAGTGCCCTGATAGTGATTTACATACGTGTCAGGAATGGATGAATTAGAGCGATAAGTTTGTTTAGGTGCTGGTGTACTGGTTGTACCCAACGATCGTAAAGTTTCTATATTCTGTTGCTTAGTACCCTTAGGTGGTGGCTTACTTGAATAGGTAACATTACCTTTTGCATCAACCCATTTGTAAACCCCTGCATATAGATTTACTGGAATACACAGTAAAATAAACGTTGTAATTTTTAATACACTCATGCGCATCTCAAAGATAATAATTATATGAAATCACGATAGTTTAATTTTAAAGCAGTATCAACCCCCTGTAAGGTTCGCTAAATAACCGCCTTTAAATAAAACTCTACGAAATAAAGTAGAGTTTTATTTCGGGGCAAGTTATGCAAGAAAACACAATTCCATGGATCATCAAAGTTGTGCCTGCCGTAGTGGGGGCTATTCTTGCCCTGGTATTAAGTGGTGACATTGATAAAAACGGAAAAATTCAAGTGTCTTTGGGTGTTATAGGCAAGTTTTTATTCAGCGTTTCAGTCAGCCTTTATGGCGGTTCAGCATTTATTGAATATTACGAATTATCAAAATATTCTCACATGGCTCAAGGCTTTGTGATGCTTATGTTTGCAGTTTTTGGATTATTAGGGATTGGCATTCTTTATCAGTCTATTGCATTGATGCATGGTAAACCTTTATCTGAGGTTATTAGTGAGGTCAAAGCTGCCTTTATTTCAATACTTAGTAATGGTAAAGGTGGGAAAAATTGATGAATACTCTTGATATTACACAACTTCAAAAAGCCGTTGGCGTGAAAGCTGATGGAATTCTTGGGCGTAATACTTTAACAGCTGTATTTCAAAAACTTGGTGCTAATCCTGCACGAGCTACTGAATTAGCATTAGCAGCAAATGTGCACTTAGAGACATATTCAATCAAGACGCAGTTACGCTTTTGTCATTTCTTTGCTCAACTTGCTCATGAAAGCGGAAATTTTCGCTATATGGAAGAAATTGCTTCAGGTGTAGCTTATGAAGGTCGAAAAGACTTAGGTAATGTAAACAAAGGCGACGGTGTGCGTTATAAAGGTCGAGGACCAATCCAGTTAACTGGTCGAGCTAATTATCGTAAGTATGGTCAAGAACTTGGAATTGACTTTGAAAATAACCCTGCAATTGTTGCGCTGCCAAGTGTTGGAATGCTTGTAGCTTGCAAATACTGGTCTGAAAATAACTTAAATGTATTTGCAGATTATGATGATGTAACCACGATTACTCGTCGTATTAATGGCGGTTTAAATGGCTTTGATGATCGTAAAAATAAACTTTCTATGATTAAAGGGTGGTTTAAATGATTGATGCCGTGTTAGGTAAATTTTACAAATACATCATTTTAGGCTTGATGATATTTATCTTTGGCTATGTTTTTTATGCCAATTCTCTTGCTGGAAAATTGGCAGATTCTGAAAAAGTTAAAACTAAAGCAATAGCTGATGCTATTAAGCCTTATCAAGATGCAATTGATCAGGCTCAAGAGGAAAAAGCCACCATTATGAAAACATGGTCAGCTAAAATTATAGAGGTTGAACAAAATGCAATTAAACAAATCCAAGCTGCCAATAGTGATGCTCGTAATGCTCAGTTTTCAGCTGATAGCATGTCAAAGCAACTCAGTGAAGCCAACAAACGTTTGTCCAGTGCTCCCAAGCAAACCATCATTAACTACACCATTGCCAACTCAGAGCTACTCGAAAGTTGCACAGCAGAATATCGAAGCTTGGCAGAAAAAGCTGATGGACACGTCATTGATGTCAGGCGATTAAATGAAAGCTGGCCAGAACCAAATAAAACCCTCAATTGAGGGTTTATTTCTTGATAAGGTTTGAAACATCAGCATCAAAATATTTAGTAATATCAAACCATTTTTCTATTTCTTTTTCCCATTTGTACACACGTTCATTTTCAATTTTTAATACATCTAACCCTTTGATGCTAAAGTGAGTCGTATCATTTGGAAGCTGTTTCCAATCAATAACCCCATTATCATTAAACCAATTTTCCCAAGCATTTTGTATGTATGGGACTACAAAAGACTGTTGCACATCATTCCATGCAAATATGTTTTGTATATTGGATTTTTCTTTATACATATCTTTAACACTTTTAGTCGGGCGGAATGATTTCATAAATCTTTCCAACTGTTCTTTGATAAAAGAAAATTCAGTATTTATAACGTCAGGTGTTTGAACTTGAGAATAAGCTTCCTCTGCATCCGCAATATCAGCAGCTGATACATACCTTTGTTTTAAAGCAAATTTAGAATAATTATCGTCATATTGTTGTCGGGCAAATTGAATAGCTGTCTGATAATCTAAACGTTCACCACGTTTTCTTAGGTTTACATACCGTTTAAGACTATTCCATGATGAATGTAATGTAATTGTTTGAAGTTGCGGTATCGTAAAGCCATCCTCTGCATAGCGTGTTGCAGCTTCATGGCGTAAATCATGGAACCTTAAATCTTCAATTCCATTTAAACGACATGCTCTACGAAAATAATCACTGACCGTCTGTACATTGACAGGTAATAAAAGCTCATCACTATAACCCAGCTCCAGCATTCTTTTTCGAGTAGAAGGTTCAAGTAATTCTTCAATAATGAGGAGGGCATTAGGCTCTAAATGGGCAAACTTATGATTTCCTTTGGATCCATCTGGATTTTTAACGTCTCTGATCTTCCATTGACTATTTTTTTTGTCAAAATCAGCTAAACGCATTTCACATAGTTCACCTTCACGACGACCTGTATAGATCGCAAGCCACATGACCAGGTGCATAGGAATGGCATTGCGAACTCGTTTCCAGCCTTTATAAAAGTGATTGGTCAGAATATGAAGTTCTTCTGATGTGATTAAACGATCACGTTCCTTTGATTTAGTAACAATACGAGCTTTTTTTAGACCGATTAGCGAATGTGACAATTCATTTTTTGCATGTGCAACATCTTCACCCCATACAAGTTCAGCATGGTTTAGGACCGATGAGATATGGGATAAATCTTTTAATGCAGTTGCTGGGGCAACTCCATCTATCATTTCAATTGGATTGCCTTTTCGTCGTTCAATGGCAAATGATGAGAAATCTTGACGTGAAAGGGTATAAGCATCTTTATGGGCAATATCATAATTACAGATATTTTTTAGTGCTGCAGTTTTGGTATCAGCAAATTCATCACTAATTTCATCTAAATATTGAGTGATGAATTGTTCTAAAGTTTTTGACACAACCTTAGCTTCTGGATTTAGAATAGCAGGATTAACCAGAATCTCTGCTTCAAGTCGCTTAATCCATTCTTTGGCTAATGACTCTTTTGCAAAAGTTCTTGTTTTAATAAATGGTGGTAAGCCTTTACGAGTTATTCGTATTTGAGCTCTGTATCGAGTTTTACCATCTGCTGTAGTTCGTTCTGCAATTGTTCCCATATTTACGCCATAAAGTTGGATTTACGCCACAAGGGTGATTATGGCGCAAATAAGGCGTAAAGAATAGTTAAGAATGATTGAAAATGATGTAAAACCTTTGAGAATATGGGAAAGTGAAAATTGAGTAAAAACAACGTAATTGCAGAATTGTTTGATAAATCAAAGCATTCCCCTATTTTTGTCGCCCCGATGGCAGGGGTTACAGATCGCCCATTTCGTACACTTTGCAAATACTTTGGTGCAGGTCATGCGGTCAGTGAAATGATGACGGCAGATAAGACACTACGCATGAGTAAAAAGAGTCTTTATCGTGCCAATTTTGATGGTGAAATAGCGCCTATTTCTGCCCAAATTGCAGGGTCAGATCCAGCTGAACTGGCTGAAGCCGCTCGCTATCAAGTGGCAAATGGTGCGCAAATTGTCGACATTAATATGGGATGTCCGGCGAAGAAAGTCTGTAATAAGTTGGCAGGTTCTGCACTACTCAAAGATGAAGACTTAGTGGCTCGCATTTTAGATGCTGTGGTTGATGCAGTTGATGTACCCGTGACTTTAAAAACCCGCTTGGGCTATCTAAATGGTCATGAAAACATTATGTGCGTTGCGAAACGTGCTGAAGAAGCTGGCATTGCTGCATTGGCACTTCATGGTCGTACACGTGAAGATATGTATCTGAATACGGCGCGTTATAGCTTAATTAAAGATGTGAAATCGTTGATCAATATTCCTGTGATTGCCAATGGTGATATTGATACACCTGAAAAAGCTAAATATGTATTGGATTATACTGGTGCCGATGCAGTCATGATTGGTCGCGCAGCTCAAGGTCGCCCATGGATATTCCGTGAAATTGGACATTACCTGACGACAGGTGAACATATGGCTGCGCCAAGTATTATGGAAGTTCGTGACGTATTGCTTGGACATTTATCTGAGTTATATGGTTTTTATGGTGAATATTCAGGTTGTCGAATTTCACGTAAACATATTGCTTGGTATACCAAAGGTTTACGCTCTAGTAATGAGTTCCGCCAAAATATGTATAAAGTTGAATCTACAGCAGATCAATATAAAGTCGTCGAGAACTATTTTAATCACTTACTCGATCATGGTCAGATCATGAGTGATGTTCAAGTTGATCAGGTCAATTTGCTTGAAACCAAATAATTTAAAGTCAAACGAAATGGATCTGTGCAATTCGATACAAAGTAGGCTGCTTTAAGTTAGTTAGATTGATTTGAAATAAGGATCTAATAAAAAGCCCTCAATGTTGAGGGCTTTTTTGTAGGCATTCATGTTTAAATGACGCGTTGATCGAGGTCTTAGTTAAAGCGCATTTCTAAAACCAATTGATTGATCAAGTCGGGTGCTTCCAATTCACGTATTTGAGAGACATTGGTTCCCGCCCAAAAAGCACCATATTCATGTACCCCATGTTTACTTGCTGCTGCATGTAATTGTTTGCCTAAATCATAGCTATATGGGTAAGCCGGAACTGTCGGGCGTGTCGGCGTGTCAATATCGGTGTGCCAGTTATTGATAATGCCACGCGCAGGACGACCTGAAATACTTGATGTAATCTGCGTGATGGGCGCATCAAATAATGCTTTGCGATAAGCTTCATTTGCATTTGATGTTTTGCATTGCACAAAAGCAGTGCCCAATTGAACAGCATCTGCACCCAACTCCATAATTTGATAGGCCTGATGTCCATTCATAATGCCGCCAGCAGCAACAACGGGGCATTGAATATGGCGTTTCAAGAGCTGAACCAAGTCACGTGTCTTAACACTACTATCAAAGTTTTCATTGAAAATGCCACGGTGACCACCAGCTTCAATACCTTGAGCAATCACGATATCAATGCCTGCAGCTTCGATCAGTTTAGCTTCTGCTAAGTTGGTTGCAGAAACTAGAGTCAAAATACCCGCTTGTTTCAAGGCTTGGATTTGATGTGGATGTGGAATACCAAAATGGAAGCTTACCGCTTTAGGGCGCGTTTCCAATAAGAGGTTTAGAAAATGGTCATTGTCTTTAAAGCTTGGATAAATACAGTTCAGTGCTTCTGGAGCTTCTGCATTATATTGAGCAAAGCGTGATTTAAATTGCATGATCCATTTGGCAGCAACTTGTTCATCGAGTTCTACTGTGTCATGACAAAAAAAATTGACCTGAAAGGGTTGTTCAGTGAGCTCTTGAGTTTGTAATATTTGTTGACGTGCATTCTCAACACTGCTTGCACCTAAACCCAGTGAACCAAGTCCACCTTGATTTGACACTTCTGCAGCAAGTTCAGGTGTAGAAACACCTGCCATTGGGGCAAGAAATATAGGGTGTTTGATGCCAAGTTTTTCTAATAAAGTCATGTGCATACTCCAATCACTCTAAATACTTTGCCCAAGCGAGTGAAATTAAGCAAATAATATTCGTTATTTCATATCAAAATGGTCTTTTGCTTACACGAAAGTTGTACTTGAAATTAAGCGACACCTCGTGTCGTAGTAATGATGTATGACCCGACTTTTGAGGTGGATCCTTTTAAAATGATGCTGTATTCACTTTAAATTTTATAATTCTCCCATGTCTGAACGTATCCGTGAAAAACTGCAAATTTTAGCCGATGCTGCCAAATATGATGTCTCATGTTCTTCGAGTGGTAGTAAGCGCCAAAATAAAGACAAAGGTCTGGGTAATACTGGAAACGGTATTTGCCATAGCTATACCGAAGATGGTCGCTGCGTTTCGTTATTAAAAATTCTATTTTCCAATGTCTGTATTTTTGACTGCGCATATTGTGTGTCCCGTCGAAGTAACGACGTAAAGCGCGCAGCATTTACGGTACAGGAAGTGGTCGATTTGACTATGAATTTTTATCGTCGGAACTATATTGAGGGGCTATTTTTAAGTTCGGGGATTTTTAAATCGGCGGATTACACCATGGAACGTATGTTGCAGGTGGTAAAAAAACTGCGTTTAGAAGAAAATTTTAATGGTTATATTCATCTGAAGACCATTCCGGGGGCATCTCAGGAAATCATTACCGAAGCAGGTTTATATGTCGACCGTATGAGCATTAATTTGGAAATGCCGACAGAAGATGGTTTAAAAAAATTTGCACCTGAAAAAAGTCATGTTGAAGTCCAAAAAGACTTAGGTATCGTGCGAGATCGTTTGATTCAATTCAAAGATGAACGAAAAATAATACGCACAGTTCCTAAATTTGTACCCGCAGGACAAACGACGCAAATGGTGGTGGGCGCACATCAAGAGTCTGACCGTGATGTCATACTGATGGCAGACCGTCATTACAAAGAGTTTAAGCTCAAGCGTGTGTATTACTCGGGTTATATTCCAATTAATGAAGAGGAGCGTGCGCTGCCAGCTGTGGGATCAGCACCTCCTTTATTACGAGAAAATCGGCTGTATCAAAGTGATTGGTTGATGCGTTTTTATGGGTTTGAAGCGACGGAATTGGTCGATGAAGAGCATCCAAATTTAGAGCTGGATATTGACCCAAAATTAGCGTGGGCACTGCGTCATCCAGAGCAATTTCCCGTGGATATCAATCGTGCAGAATATCAGATGATCTTACGTGTGCCGGGTATTGGTGTGCGTTCTGCTCAAAAAATTGTTCAAGCACGACGTTTTGGTAAAATTCATATCGACCAATTAAAACGTATGGGTATTTCCTACAATAGAGCACAACATTTTATACGCTGTGAAGATTCACCTAAATTTATTCGTGAACAACAGCCTCATCAAATAAGACAGCAGATTTTGCAAAGTGGCCAGTCGAAATATACGCAGCAAATTTCTCCACAATTGAACTTAGGTTTTTAGGATACAGTCGTGAGTATTTATGTCTTTGATGGCACGATGACAGGATTGTTAAGTTGTGTTTTTCGGGCCTTTCAATTTAAGCAATTTGACATTCAGATTTGTACAGATGGGCAAGTGCAGGCAGGTCTTTTCGCCGAAGTCATTGATGTGGCTAGTCACGATGAACAAGCACAGCGGGTATGGCAAGGATTAAAGCTTAAAGCATCTGAAAGTGCTTTGAAGCAGTTTTATTATGCGTTTTTATCCGAGCAGCAGCAGGCTTTTCAGCATTGCTTTAATTTTGCAGTGTATGTGTTTCAGCAGCAGCGAGATGTATCAAAGAATTATGGTCATGCAGACGTATTGGGTCTGAGTCAATGGGCGAAGCAAGTGGGACGTGAAAAACATCGTATGGAAGCTTTTGTGCGTTTTAAAAAATGTCAGGATGGTTTGTTTATTAGTTTAGTCTCACCTGATTTTAATGTATTGCCTTTGATCGAGCGGCATTTTAAGGCACGCTATCAAGATCAGCGTTGGTTGATTTACGATGAAAAACGCAACTATGGCATTTACTATGACTTAAAACAGGTGCATCAAGTGGATATGGATGCCACAACCATAGATGGGCAAATACAGTCCGGCCATAGTCAATCTTTCAATATCGAACTGGATGATGATGAAGTTTTATATGATCAGCTTTGGAAAGATTATTTTAGAAGTGTCAATATTGAAGCCCGACGTAATATGAAATTACATGTGCAGTATGTGCCACGTCGTTATTGGCGTTATATGAATGAAAAAGCGATTTAGGTGCGAATCATCTGGCAATTTTCGGGCATAATGATTGCGCTTTTGATTGTTTAAGTGAGACCTTGATGAAATTATTTCTTGTTACGACCGTTCTGACGGCAATGACGCTCACGGCGTGTTCTGCAAATAAGCAAGAAAAGAAAACATTCGATCCGAAAAGTTATCAAGTTGCTGATACTGCTGGATTACAACGACGCTTTGAACAATTAAATCAAACTCTAGCAACAGATTTTAGCCAACTAAAAAAAGTAGAAAGTATGGCTTTTTCAGATCAATCCGCTTTAGATGTTCAGAACTTAAAAACTTTAAATCAGCATTTTGTTGCCAATACCGCTTTAAAAAGCTCCAAAATTGCCTATTGCGAAGTAATGAATCATTATTTTGCTGAAATGTATCATCTCGGACATGTTAACTTAGCCTTGGTGAAAGACGTTAAACTACCAAATGCCGAAAATGAAGATTTGAGTCAGGTATTTGCAAATGCTGACCAATTTTATGATTTTATTATCAACCGCTATACCACATACAAACAGGCACAAGAAACCATGCAATATGGTTGTAATCTAAAAGCTGCACTAGCAGATTAAAAAAAGCCCCTCATTTGAGGGGCTTTTTATTTACAGAAATTAGCAGCCTGTTAGTTTTTCCGGTTGTGGACGTTCGCCAGGGAAGAAGATTGGACGTAATTTGACGCCGATACCGTTCCCAATGAAGGCAAATACTAACCATAACCAGCCGTGTAAACTACCTGAAGCGATACCACTGAAATATGCACCAATGTTACAGCCGTATGCTAAACGTGCGCCATAACCCAACATCAAACCACCGATCACAGCCGCTAGCAGTGAACGTTTTGGGATATTAAAGTTCGGTGCAAATTTGCCTGCTAGGCTCGCTGCGAGTAAAGCTCCGAGCATGATGCCGAAATTCATCATTGACGTGATATCAAACCATAATGACTCGGTCAGTGCTTTAGCATTTGCAGGTTGCTGCCAATATGCCCAAGATGCGACATCGATCCCCATGACACTTGCTGATTTTGCGGCCCAAACGGCTAAGGCAGAGGTCACGCCCCAAGGACGGCCTGCAAGTGCGAGTGTGGCAAAGTTCAGTAAAGTCAGGATAATTCCGCCCCAAACCAATGGCCATGGACCACGTAGAAAACGTTTCCAGCCGTGTTGCTTGGCTTGCGGTTCAACTTCAAGCTGACCATGGCGTTTCTTTTCAAAGTAAATTGTTGCTGCGGCAATCATTGCAAAGAGCACAAAGTTTAAAATCAGTGCAGGGACTACACCAAAGCTTTTGACTAAAGAAATCGGCTCAAAGTGGGGAAGGTCAAACCACCATTGAATATGTGAAGTTGCAATCAATGAACCTGTACAGAAGAAGATCAGCGTTACAATCATACGTGCACTACCTGCGCCCACAGTGTACAGGGTGCCTGATGCACAGCCGCCGCCAAGTTGCATACCAATACCAAAAATAAAGGCACCGATCATCACGGACATTGAAACAGGATTAACGTTACCTTTGACTGGGTTGCCAAATAATTCACCCGCACCTAAGGCAGGGAAAAAAAGTAATACAGCCAAAGCCAACATGATCATTTGTGCACGCAAGCCACGACCACGACGCTCTTTAATAAAGACACGCCAACTCGAGGTAAAACCAAAAGAAGCATGATAAAGCGTCATACCCAAAGCACCACCAATTAAAAATAGCAATGCTTGGTTAACGCCCGCAACCAGATAAGCACCAAGGGTGCCTAAAATTAATAAAACAAAAGCCACCCAAATCGATACATTGGATCGATTGGCTGGCGCAGCAATTACAGACATGGAGAAAAAAGCTTAAAAAATGTAGCTCTATTTTACGGTTTTTATATATTGTAAAAATGAATATTGTTGAAAAATCACACAATCATTGCTGCGTATAAATGATTTAACATATATGAAAAACTGATAAAGCGAGCGTTAAACTGGATTTACATTAAATAAAGAACCAATCCAACTAGAAAAAAGCATGGCTGCAATGCCCCAAAGCGCAACACGTAGGCTGCCTTTCAACATAGAAGTGCCTGCTGCATAACTGGCTAAGGCACCGAGGAGTGCTAGGGAAATCACGCCAACGGCCATAACGGTTTTTTCAATATGCATGTTAGCACTGATCAAAATCGCAACCATCGGAAATAGTGCACCAATTGAAAATGCTAAAGCCGATGAGAGTGCTGCTTGAACGGGTTTTGCTGCGGTATTGTCATGGATTCCAATTTCATCTCGCGCATGGGCTTCTAGTGCATCATGGGCCGTCAATTGGACTGCAACTTCATGGGCTAGGGTTGGCTCTAACCCACGATTTACATAAATTTGAGTCAGCTCTTTAAGCTCCATTTCTGGGTTACGTTGTAATTCTTTATGCTCCATGTGAAGATCTGCTTTTTCGACGTCTTCTTGAGATTTCACAGAGATATATTCGCCCGCAGCCATAGAGGTTGCACCAGAGATGAGTCCTGCAATACAGGTAATGAGTAAGGTATGGCTAGAAGCACCACTTGCGGCCATGCCCATAATTAAACTGGTGACGGAAATAATGCCATCATTTGCACCGAGTACAGATGCACGTAGCCAACCAGTACGTTCCATAAAATGTTTTTCGGTATGATGTGAATAAGACATTCTTTTCTCTAAATTTGTTATATATATGACGTCATAAGATTGACCTGACGTCAGTTAAATTTCAAGTTAAAAATGGATTGAAACAACACGCTGAACAAAAGACAAATATAAAAAAAGCACCCGAAGGTGCTTTTTTTAAAGAATGCTTATTGTTGAGCTTTTTCTTTCACGTTTGCTGCACCTTGCTCAACAGCACCTGCTGTTGCAGCAGTCGCGTCTTTAGCTGCTTCTTTTGCATTGTGTGCAGCAGCTTCAGCATTTTCTGCTGCATTATCAGCTGCTGTCGCAGTTGCAGTTGCAGCATTATCTACAGCAGTAGCTGTCGCAGTTGCTGCTTCTGAAGTTGCATCAGCAATGTCATGGCCTGCTTGGTCAGCAGCGTTTTCTAGGTGTTCACCAGTTGTTGCACCTGTTTCTGGCGCTTTGTCTTTATTACAGCCAACAAGTGCAACAGTTGCAGCCAAACCTAAAGCAACAAGTAATTTATTCATTTTGATCTTTCCTTTTTTTGTTATGCCCGTAGCATGGGCTGAATTTATATTAGCTGAAAAAATATTCAAAAATCGATCAAAAATTGTTGATTTAGTGTAATTTTATCCAGCATATTTTGTAGTTTAAAAGCCTTTATATCTACTTATAGCGTTAAGGGTTTTGTCTAAATAATTCTTCAATTGAAGTCACAAGTAGATAGATAAATTCACTGTCTTCATGGCGCCATAAATATATTTCTTCCCCCAATTGTGTATCGTCTACCGTACGCATCAATAAATAATCGCCATCACCGTTATGTGCAATGGCAATGCTGTTTTCAGGGAAGTCTTCAATTTTACTTATAGTTTGATGTTCTGCGGCTAGATGATTCGTTGTGCGTTTTATTCTTTTCACATCGCTGGTGTCCTGGAAGGGGAAGAGCCACCATGCTTCGATATCATCACCATCTTCAAATTCATCCGCACTAGAAAAGCTAATGCCGAATTCGCCACCATTTTCAATTTGCATTTTGGCTTTATATTTTTCTGGAAACTTAAATCCTAATTGTTCTTCAGTTGCAGTAATAAATTTTAAGTCTAATGGAAAGGGCATGATATTGTTCTTAAATTATTTTGGTGTTTTATGAATAAGCTAGGCGTAAATTTTAGTCAATATTTTTTACACTCGTTATTTTTATCCTAGATGTTTTAGTTATGGACATATGGGGCATAAAAAAGCCTGCAAT
This sequence comes from Acinetobacter sp. YH12039, assembly GCF_013420015.1. NCBI lineage: Bacteria > Pseudomonadati > Pseudomonadota > Gammaproteobacteria > Moraxellales > Moraxellaceae > Acinetobacter > Acinetobacter sp. YH12039. The sequence goes on from NZ_VOZA01000002.1 coordinate 147,143, forward strand.
TAATGCAGGCTTTTTTGAGAAATTAATCTATTAAGATTAAAGACCAGCAGATTTGAGAAATTAATCTATTAAGATTAAAGACCAGCAGATGCTTTAAGCGCTTCCACTTTGTCAGTTTTTTCCCATGTGAATGCGGTATCAGAACCTTCACGACCAAAGTGACCATACGCAGCAGTTTGTTGGTACATCGGTTGGATCAAGTTCAACATACGAGTAATACCGTATGGACGTAAGTCAAAGTGTTCACGTACAAGTGCAATAATCAAATCTTCAGATACTTTTGCAGTATTGAATGTGTTGATCGAGATAGATGTTGGTTCTGCAACACCAATCGCATAAGACACTTGAATTTCACATTTGTCAGCTAGACCAGCAGCCACAATGTTTTTAGCAACATAACGACCTGCATAAGCAGCAGAACGGTCAACTTTTGATGGATCTTTACCAGAGAACGCACCACCACCGTGACGAGCCATACCACCGTAAGTATCTACAATGATTTTACGGCCTGTTAAACCACAGTCACCTACAGGGCCGCCAATCACGAACATACCTGTTGGGTTGATGTGGAATTTAGTGTCTGCATGGAACATTTCAGCAGGAATCACTTTTTTCACAATTTCTTCAATTACCGCTTCTTTCAATTGAGCTTGAGTAATTTTTGGATCGTGCTGAGTTGAAAGTACAACTGCGTCTAAGCGAACTGGCATGCCATTTTCATAAGCAAATGTTACTTGGCTTTTTGCATCAGGACGTAACCAAGCAAGTTTGCCTTGTTTACGTAGTTCAGCTTGTTTTTCCATTAAGCGATGCGCATATGAAATCGGTGCTGGCATAAGCACATCAGTTTCACGGCTTGCATAACCAAACATTAAACCTTGGTCGCCCGCACCTTGATCTTCTGGTTTTTGACGGTCAACACCCTGAGCAATTTCAGGTGATTGTTTACCGATCATGTTGATCACGGCACAAGTTGAACCATCAAAGCCAAGATCTGAATGGTGGTAACCAATGCCATTTACGGTGTTACGAACAATCGCTTCAAAGTCAACATTTGCAGTTGTTGTGATTTCACCGGCAAGTACAACCGCACCCGTTTTTACAAGCGTTTCACAAGCAACCCGTGCATATGGGTCTTCTTTTAAGATTGCATCCAAAATAGCATCACTGATTTGGTCAGCCATTTTATCCGGATGGCCTTCGCTTACAGATTCCGAGGTAAATACAGCGTACTCGCGCATAAGTCCTATCACAGTTAAATTTAAAGACGCAATATGTTACATCGAGAAAGCGTTTAGGACTAGCTCAACATGACCAAATTGGATGAAATTAATTCATTTCAATGACTTTTTAATTGATATAGGCATCTAAAAAATTGATATGAGCTATGGATTTCTCAATTTAAATTTTTATGATGAGATAAAACAGAGATATTGGGCTTTGGTACGAGTAACAATGTGATTAGGCGTTAAAATGCCTAAATTGGCTTTTTAAGTGAATCAATTATTAGAAAAAATCAAATCAATATCCTGAGATTTATCAATAATGAATGTCATGAACTGCCAGAATGTGACTGTAAACGACAATTATTCGTTTAATTTGAAAAATAAAACACAATAAGTGCGGGCTTTTGAGACTTGGTACGCAAATTGCCTATTTGTCATTACGTTGAATGGGGAAACGTAATGAAACAGTCTGGTTTTACACTCATTGAAATTATGATCGTGGTGGCAATCATCGGTATTTTGGCTGCAATTGCTACTGTATCTTACAATGGCTATGTCGCTCGGGCGCAAGTGGCTGAAGTATTAACAATGATTTCACCCTATAAATTAAAACTGATTGAAAATTATTCAGTGGAGCAAAGCTGTGTAGATTTGAATACAGCGTTGAATGAAAGTATCAGTACCAAGTATATTGCGAGTAGTGAAATTACTGATGTGGCAGGAACGTGTTCAGTGGTTTTTACCTTTAAATCAACAGATGTCAATTTTGCTCTTCGCTCAAAGCAGATCTATTTTAGTATTCCAGATGGTTTAAATGGTGCTTGGAATTGTCAATCGGATGATATTTCGCAGCGAAATTTACCTGCTACATGTCGTGGTATATAAATATTGAATGTGAAACCGTGAGTATATTGGATAAGTGCTGATTTCAAAGGGATGAGTTTGCTGTTTGAGTTACCCAAACCGTAGAGGGTGTATTTTATATGAAATCAAATTTCAAATGGTCATTTATCTGGATCGGCTTTGGCTGCTATTTATATTCACGATTTCCATTCGATGTAGCGGACTTTTATCAGTTATGAAGCGGTTGCTTTCTCTGCCAAACTCTAAATATGCATTGCGCTGTCATTGATTCGCCATATAAAAGCGTCACTGTATACAAAATAAACGACATGCATAGGCTTGAAATTGAGCAATAAGCGCCCAAAATACAGGTGGTGCAGGAATAATTAGCGAAAATTTGCCCCTGAGGCTTTACCCATTCCGCTTTTTTTAAGACAATATGCGCATCTTTGAATTCTTATTCATCTTACTCTTTTAAACCATTTGTTTGGACTCTGACCTATGACAACCCCGCTTAACGAACGTCGTATTGCAAACGCAATTCGTGTATTGGCAATGGATGCTGTGCAAAAAGCAAATTCAGGACATCCAGGTGCTCCAATGGGGATGGCAGATATTGCTGATGTGGTATGGCGTGAATTCCTCAACCACAACCCTGCAAACCCACAATGGGCAAACCGTGACCGTTTCGTATTGTCAAACGGCCATGGCTCTATGTTGCAATATGCGTTATTGCACTTAACAGGTTATGACCTGTCTATTGAAGATTTGAAATCTTTCCGTCAATTGCATTCTAAAACTCCAGGCCACCCAGAATTGGGTTATGCACCGGGTATCGAAACAACCACGGGTCCATTGGGTCAAGGTATTGCAAACGCTGTAGGTTTTGCACTAGCTGAAAAAACTTTAGCGGCTCAATTCAACAAAGAAGACATCAAAGTTGTAGATCACAACACATACTGCTTCTTGGGCGACGGCTGTTTAATGGAAGGTGTTTCTCACGAAGCATGTTCATTGGCAGGTACTTTGGGTCTGGGTAAATTAGTTGTTTACTACGATGACAACGGCATCTCAATTGATGGTGAAGTAGAAGGCTGGTTCTCTGACGACACAGAACAGCGTTTCTTGGCATACGGCTGGCAAGTGCTTAAAGTTGATGGTCATGATGCAGATGCAATCCGTGCGGCAACTGTTGAAGCAAAAGCTGAAACTACCAAACCAACCTTAATTATCTGTAAAACCATTATTGGTTTAGGTTCACCAAATAAACAAGGTAAAGAAGATTGCCACGGTGCGCCGCTTGGTAATGATGAAATCGCTTTAACTCGTGAAGCTTTGGGCTGGGCAGAAGGTCCATTTGAAATTCCTGCTGATGTTTATGCAGCTTGGGATGCAAAAGCCAAAGGTACTGCTTCTGAATCTGCTTGGAACGACACATTTGCTGCTTATGCTGCTAAATATCCAGCAGAAGCAGCTGAACTAAAACGTCGTCTTTCTGGTGATCTTCCTGCTGACTTCGCAGCAAAAGCGGATGCTTATATTGCTGAAGTAAATGCTAAAGCTGAAACAATCGCTACTCGTAAAGCGAGCCAAAATGCCATTCAAGCATTTGCACCACAGCTTCCAGAAATTCTAGGTGGTTCTGCTGACCTTGCAGGTTCTAACCTGACTTTATGGAAAGGCGCAGAAGGCGTTGAATCTAACCCAGCGGGTAACTACGTTCATTACGGTGTACGTGAATTCGGTATGACTGCAATTGCGAACGGTGTAGCGCTGCATGGCGGTTTCGTTCCTTATGTAGCAACATTCCTGATGTTCATGGAATATGCACGTAATGCAGTACGCATGTCTGCATTGATGAAACAGCGTGTGATTCATGTGTATACACATGACTCAATTGGTCTAGGTGAAGATGGTCCTACACACCAACCTGTAGAGCAAATTGCATCTTTACGTGGTACACCAAATCTAAACACTTGGCGTCCATGTGACACTGTTGAAGCGTCTATTTCTTGGAAATCTGCATTGTTACGTAGCGAAGGCCCTACAGCGTTAATCTTCTCTCGTCAAAACTTGCCATTCCAAACTCGTACAGCAGATCAAATTGCTGACGTAGCGAAAGGCGGTTATGTACTTGCAAAAGAAAAAGGTGAGTTGAAAGCAATCATCATTGCAACAGGTTCAGAAGTTTCATTGGCAATGGATGCTTACGCACAGTTAGAAGGCGTACGTGTGGTTTCTATGCCATGTGCTGAAGAATTCGTAAAACAAGACGCTGCTTACCGTGAAGCGGTTCTTCCAGCTGCGATCCGCGCTCGTGTTGCGGTTGAAGCTGCGCATGTGGATTACTGGTGGAAATTTGTAGGTCTTGACGGCCGTGTAATCGGTATGACGACTTACGGTGAATCTGCTCCAGCAAAAGACTTGTACAAACACTTCGGTATCACAGCTGATGCTGTTGTTGCTGCAGTGAAAGAAATTACCGCTTAATCTGTAAAGATTAACCGTAATAAAGACGCCCCAGAGAAGGGGCGTTTTTTATTGCAGAGATTAAATTTATTTTTAATTGTGAAATAACGATTTGTAACGAATGAATTAAAGCATTGGTTTAAAATTAATTCATTCATGCAGTATTCAGCCACGGGTGCAATGTTGCCCCAAGTGAGGAAACGATGAGCCTTTATGATCAGATAAATGATGAAATTGTACTGATGGATGCTGGTGAACAGAAATGGATAGGCGCGGACTTAGAGCTTGAAGCCATGGTTGCAGTAGAGTTGATGCTGCAAGATTTGCAAGATGACAAAGTGATTAAGATTCGCCGTAAGAACCATGAAAAGCATACAGGTCTAAAACAGGTAGATCGGATCTTGGTTGAAAAGCTATAAGCCGAATGGCCAAAAAGTCCGAATCTTCGGGCTTTTTATTTGCCTATCGTATTTATAAAAAAGATAAGTTTATAAAACAAATAAGAAAACGTCCTTTCAAGACTCATTATTCTTAAAAAAGAGCGCATTAAATAAAGTGTTTTCAACACATGAAGCTTTATTTCAGTTATAAAAATCCAGTGATCATTTAAAAAAGACATTGAACGTGCAAATACAGATTAAAAATTTAACAGAAATATCAAAAAACCAATGGCAGCCGCTTTGGGAGCTGTATTTAAAATTTTATAAAAGTCAGGTGGTAGATGCAATGACCGAGCGAACGTGGCACAGGTTACATGCTGCTGACTGCGAACATATGTATGGCTTTGCAGCTGTGATTGATCATCAAGTGGTTGGGATCGTGCATGTCATTGAACATGAGAGCTGCTGGACATTGCAGCCTTATGCCTATTTGCAGGACTTATATACCCTTGAGGATTATCGCGGGCAGGGCATTGGCAAGGCGCTGATCGCGAAAGTGAAAGAATATTGTGATCAGCGGCAGTGTGACCGTGTGTATTGGCTTACGCATCAGGACAATGAAACTGCGCAAAAGCTGTATGATCAAATCGCGAGAAAAACCGGATTTATCCAATACCGCTGTCATTAACTCAATGTAAAAGGCCATTCCAAATCAACAGCAGCTTTTGCGCATCTCAGTATTAAGCTGAAACTTTAAAGTTTTTAGCCGGGTCAGCATCTTGCTGAATGATCCATTCTCCACCTACGCGGAACGATGAGGCTGAGGCATAGGTATCTTCCATAAATTGGAAAAAGCTGATTAAACCGTTTTGAACTTTGGCTTTAATTGAAAAAGGCGAGGTGAAAGTATTTTTTGCATAGACTGAGGTGTAGGTGAATTGACCAAATACAGCTACAGTTTCATCCTCAGCGATCATATCGGTGATTTGAAAGTCGTCGATATTCCAGTAAGTGCCTACGTTGGCAAAGGTATAAATATAGATGGCTCTGCCTGTGCCAGACCCAGCCCATGGCTCAATTTGTTTCAGTTCTGGGTTGCTGAAGTTTAGGGAAACATACGCTGCGTCTTCGGCTACCAGTAGCTGAGTTGCATTTTCGACGAGTTCTTTTGAAGTATTCATAAGAAATGCCAAAACGACATCTTTGGGCGTTTTAGTATTTAAGGCTTTTTCAATAGCCAGCGATTGTTCTGTCATTTTTGGGTACTCAGATTTTTATGATGTCTAAAAATCTTAAGTGGATTTGTTTAGAAAACCTACGACTCAGATAGGTTGATGTTTCCTAAATTTAGGATAAATAACTCATGGATCAATTAAATTATTAATTATTTGAAATATATGGGAAATTTAATAATTGAGAGTGGTTGTAGATGCTGCTACAGATTTTACAAAACTATCGTTCTAAACATGCAACAAAACGTTTTATCTTTAAAGCTGTAATACGGTTAAAAACCTATAGACTTAATAGTATTCGATAGTGAGATAAAAACATGAACTTTAAAGCATTAACAATCGGTTTGGCGGTAGCATCAGTTACAACAATTTCTATGGCAAAACCTGTTGCCTATCAAATTGATCCTACTCATACAGCAACAGTATTTACTTGGAATCATTTTGGTTTCTCAACGCCTTCTGCAAACTTTAGTGACATTCAAGGGACAATTAATGTCGATAATGCAAAACCTGCAAATTCGTCTGTGAATGTGACGATTCCATTATCAAGCTTAAATACCAATGTCAAAGCATTAGATGATCATTTAAAAACAGCTGATTTCTTTGATGCTGAAAAATATCCAAATATCACGTTTAAAAGTACAAAAGTTCAAGCGATCAGCAAAACTAAATACAAAATCACGGGTGATTTAACAGTTAAAAATGTGACTAAACCAGTGGTATTGGACGCTGTATTGAACAAGCAAGCCGTTCACCCAATGACTAAGGCGGAAACGATTGGTTTCAATGCAACGACTTCTTTTGATCGTTCAGCATTTGGTGTAGGTGCATATGTACCGAATGTAGGCGACAAAATTACGGTAAATATTACGACTGAAGCGGCTGTGTCTACAGCAAAGGCAGCAGCGAAATAAGATTTAGCTCCCTCAGTTAAGTTAGGAAAGCACCCATTTGGGTGCTTTTTTATGTTTGGCAGATATTTAATTGGTGCTTGATTAATCGCGATTGAGCAGTAATAGGCAGCCAAAACTGATGAAGATTCCACCGGTAATTGCGTCAATTTTTTTACTAAATTTTTGATAGTAATGCGTCATTTTAGGTGCTGAGAATAAGACCGCAACCAATGCAAACCAAATCAAACTTTCAATAAAGACTAAAGCTAATAAAGAGCTTTGATCAAAAATACTGACCTTTGCACTGATTCCAATGGAAAATACACTACTGAAATAAACCAATGCTTTAGGATTGGCCATATTGGTCAAGAAACCTTGGAATAATAGCGTCAAAGGCGATTTTTTCTGTACAGCTTGCTCGGTTGGTTTTGTTATTGTGCCGAGGTCTTTACTCCACGCAGACTTTAATAACTGAGTGCCTAAATATAAAAGATATAGGCCGCCCAAAATCATGAGGCATTGTTGTAACCAAGCCATTTTTTGAAATAGAAAATGTAAGCCACTTATTGCACAAATTGACCAAACCAAGATACTGAGTGAAATACCTAATGCGGCAAATAATGCATGTGATCTGGATTGTCGAATGGCACTTTGAGTGACGAAAAAGAAGTCTGGGCCTGGGCTGATGAGAGCAAAAAAGTGGATGAGCGCAATACTGAGTAAGGGAGTCATTCTAATGGCTTATACGTTTTGAAGTGCAACTGTTATAAGCCATTTAGCTTTAAATTAATAGCTATTTTAAAGCTCAAGCTGTTGTAAAAATTGTTGCAAAATCATGGGAGCAACACGTTCTAAATGAGGTGTATGTTGTTGGCTTTCCATGCGCAAATTTGGAATGTTAATTTGTGCTTTATGTAATTCACATGTATGCCCAATCAGCCATTTTTCCATGGCCTGTGCTTCTGCTTCGATGTGAAACTGTAGGGCTAAAATATTGGGCCCACAGCTAAACGCTTGATTCGGGTATATTGTCGAGCTGGCAAGTAGCTTTGCATTTGTAGGTAAATCAAAGGTATCACCATGCCAATGCAGTACAGGCACTTGATCTAACGGCGCTAATATATTGTCAGCAATATTATCAAGCTCTAAGGCACTCCAACCGATTTCTTTGCTATGACCTGGATAAACTTTAGCTCCCAATGCATGTGCAATAAGCTGAGCACCTAAGCAAATGCCTAAAGTCGGTAAGTTGCTCGCTAAACGTACTTTAAGTAAGTCTATTTCTTTTTGTAGGAAAGGGTAGTCATTAGTTTCATAAACTCCGATCGGGCCGCCCAAAATGATGGTAAGCCCTGTATGTTGCATAGCTTTACTGAGGTCATCGATACCAGCTTCGAAGTATCTCACCCGATAACCCAGTTGATAAAATACATCTTCCAATGAACCCAAATCTTCAAATGCAAGGTGTTGAATGACGTAAATGGTTTCGTTTAATGCAGTACTCATAGGGATTTTTCAGGATTAAAATTTCAAAATAGAATGTAGCTTGAATTGTCGGAGATTAAAAAGGAAAACTGTAAATTTTTCACAATTGCGAAAAGAGATAAATATAGAAGTTGGCTTGAAGCATATTGTTTTTTTCTTTGAATGATTAGGTCTGAAAATTGAACTTAGCATTTAAAACCTTTGTACTGTGAAGTAAGGGATTCTCGAAAGGCTTTATTGGCAAAATTTATGAGAAAAAGTGCATGATATTTTGATAAAGCTTTGGTTTAGTATAAAAAAAAGATGAAAAACCAATGGAAAAGCGTTTAGAGATGCGTATGATGAAATCTTCGACAAACAACAGTTCATTTTTCTTTTAATATCATCACATAATTAGATAACTGATTTTAAAAGTAAAAAAATATAAGCCAGGGAACTTGTATGCAGTCAAAACATAATCGAGATGCCAGTCTCTTGCATGCGATACATAAAATTTTATTGAAGGAATGGGACCCGTTAGGGATTCGCCGTATTCCTGCTTTACGTGATGAATATGATGATTATTTGCCCAATATTTTTAAATTAATTCAAGAGGATTCTAGTGAATCAGAAATTTTTGAATATTTATGGTGGGTTGAGCAAAAGGTCTTAGAGAAAAAAGGGCAGAAGGAACATACCCTAAAAATTGCGAAAATGTTGAAGGCAATTGAGCGCTAGTTTGCGGTCGTGTACGCATAAAAAACCGATTCGTTGTCCGTATCGGTTTTTTATTTTAAATCTCTTAGAAGTCTCTTAGAAACGGTTTAGAATTTCTTTTCTAAGGTAAACATAAAGCTTGGAATTGCTTCATTGATACGAGATTGGTATAGCGCGCCAGAACTTTGTTCTTTTAACACTTCTTTATAATCTGAGCTGAGAATATTACGTGCATTCACCGATGCAGACCAATTTTGATCAAAGCGTTTAGTAAAACTCACATCCATATTGACGCGTTCATTGCTGGTGCGATTGTACGGTTCGTTACTCAGCGCACGTGTATATTCAGGGGTATAATTGAGGTTCACACTTGTTGCAATACGCCACGGTTGATAGTTATAAGATAAACCAGCACTTGCGGTATAAGGTGCAACATCACTTGCCAAACGGTCAGAGCCGTCAGTTTCTTCAATTTTTGCACGTACAGTTGAAAGTTGAGCATTCAACATAAATGAATGACCATTCTCCGTTTGCTTCAGTGCATAACGTCCAGCAATTTCCACACCATAAGTAGTTGCACTGTCTTGGTTATATGGACGTTCGACAAAACGGCAATCGGTATTTCCTGCTTCACAACGACCACCTGTAGTATTTTCTGACAGGATCGATTTTTCGATATAGTCATTAATTTCTCGATAATATGCTGTGATATTTACGCCGCCAGCAGAGGTGTTATAACCTAGGGTTGTTTCGTAAGCATTAATAGTTTCAGGTCTTAGGTCAGGATTACCACCACGATCAGGGTTGTTTAGTGTCCCAGCATCACTATCTGTAGAAACTGAAACCGTCGGCATCAATTGATTGCTACGTGGATTTTTAAAAGCCTGACTCAAGTTGGTTTGGAGTGACCATTGGTCATTAAAGTCAAAACGGTGTGCTAATACAGGACTTAAATGCTGATCTTGATAATCCACTAAACCTGAACGATCAATCCACTCTTGGCGTACACCTAGAGTTAAGGTTTGGCGCGGCGTATATTTCCAACTTCCTTCAACATAGGCAGCATACAATTGTTCATCCAAGGTCTCTGCAATATTGCTTTCAAGTTCATTGCTACGTAGATCAGTACCAAATTTTATTTGGCGTTTTGAGTCGAACTTGCGGACACCGTCGTAGCCTAAGCCATATTCATTAATTTGTTCATCAATATATGATTGAGAATTTCTATACTCTGTAAATTCCGTTTCATTTTGCTGCTCGATTGATAAGCGAATTTTGTCGGAATTACCTTGGTCTTTACGCTCATATCGTGTGTTGAGTCGAATGCTGTCATTTTTATCTTTTTGGACTTGGGAGCCACTTGTGCCTTCGCTTTCATTGTTGCGATAAAACATTTCAGCGACCAGTTTTTGTTGATCATCAAGTTGATATTCAACACGTGGGGTCAGCATTTGCGACGTACGATTGGTGATGCGTTTTTGAGTTTTCGTTCCTGTTGCATCTTGTGTACGGGTGAGTGTATCTGAATCATTCCACATTTGGCTCCCAGATAAACTATAGATCCAAGGGTCTGAACGACCATCCATTTGAAAATTTAAATTGGTGCGTTCTTCTTCACGTGTATTTGACTTGGTTAGGCCATAACCAGCACGTACAGATCCACTCAAACGCGTGCCATTCAATGGTTCTTTTAAAATAATATTAATGACTGCAGATGAAGCAACCGAGCCTTGAGCAACGCTGGGTTGCTTGGTGATTTCAAGGCGTTCGATCATTTCCGGTGTAATGCTATCAACAACTGACATGCCGCCGCGAGGACCACCTTGTACAGGTTCACCATTGATTAAAAACACGGGTGCGCCACCACCACGAAAGCGCATGCCGCCAGCACCTGCACCACCACGTGGACCACCGCCAGCACCGGGCAGTTGAAACCCTGCAGCACGGCGCAGCGCATCATTGATTGACTGATCGCCAAATTTCAACATTTCATCACGGCTTATAATAGTTTTTGCGACAGCACTGATATCTGGGTCTTTGGGCTTAGTGCTTGCTGTCGGAACTTCAAATGTTAAAGCTTCCATTTGCTGAACTGCTACAGATTCTTGCGGATTTTGAACAGTATCTGCGGCCCAAATTGATGTTGAGATCGTAAGTAATGCGTAACTTAAGCTGGTCAGTTTGAGTGTAGTGTGCGCGCCGTGCATTATTTGGTTGTCCAAATGTAATTTTGGCAAAGAATAACGGAAAATTATGGAGAAAAATTGAGGAAAATTGGCGAGATGAGCATTTCATCAGATTATTTTTTAACAGGTAGGTGAAAGGTCGTGTGGCAATAGGGGAAGCCTTATTCGTTGGGGGAAAATTAAGGCCTATTAACGTCGCTACAATATAATAAATAACTGAGGTGACGCAGTAGCATCAGAAGCGTACTTTGCTTCAAATAATAAAGATACGCGGTAATGTCATGCGCAATTGTTTGAGACAGGACGACTTCTAATCAAAAATGTTTTTGCGATACGTTGAATAATTTGACGGTAGTGAACGAGTTTTGTTGGTGAGGTGCATTGCACCGCAAGATGGTTTCCTTGCGAAGCTTCGCATCTCATTTTGCCGAATGAAAAACAACGTATCGTATGTGTACCTCCAGCCGAAGGCTAATCTCTTTATTCAATCCCTAAATGCGAAATTACTTTTATGTGCATAACATGAGTAAATAAATCTAAAAATAAGCCGTTGAAGAAAAATTTAGACATAAAAAAACCCTCATCTTTCGATGAGGGTTTTTCGTATTCTGGAGCGGGAAAGGAGACTCGAACTCCCGACCCCAACCTTGGCAAGGTTATGCTCTACCAACTGAGCTATTCCCGCAATGAGGTGAATTATAGAGAATTTCACACAACTGTCAACTCTCTATGCTTCTGTTTGCTCAATTAATCAGCACGGCGCCAAATAGTACCTTGACGAGTATCTTCAAGGACAACACCTTGATCTAACAAAGATTGACGAATTTCATCTGCTTTGGCAAATTCTTTGGCCTTTTTCGCATCTTTACGTTGTTGAATTAAATCTTCAATTTGCTCTTCAGAGAGACCTAGAGCTTCCTGACCAATATCTGATTTTAAGAATTCATCAACATTATGCTGAACCAAACCTAAAATATTGGTTAAGTGACGCAATGTCGAATAATACACAGCCGCTTGTTCAGCATTTTCATCTTTTACGGCACGGTTCAATTCTTTGTTGACTTCAAACAATACCGCAATTGCTTCTGCGGTGTTGAAATCATCACGCATAGCGGCGTTAAAGCGCTCAACTAAAGCATCATCCAAAGTTTCTACGGTTTTTTCACCATAGACTTGCTGATAAGCTTTAAATGAATGATAGAAACGGGAAAGGGTATTTTTCGCTTCTTTTAAAGCAGTGTCAGAGAAGTTTACTGGGCTACGGTAATGTGATGACACAATAAAGAAGCGAATCACTTCAGGGTGGAATTTATCCATCACATCACGAATAGTGAAGAAGTTACCTAAAGACTTCGACATTTTTTCGCCATCGACATTAATAAAGCCGACGTGCATCCAGTAATTAACATACTGTTCGCCAGTAGATGCCTCAGATTGCGCAATTTCATTTTCATGATGTGGGAAAGTTAAGTCTGAACCGCCACCATGAATATCAAAATGGTTACCTAAGCAGCAGGTCGACATCGCTGAACATTCAATATGCCAGCCCGGACGACCATAGCCCCAAGGCGAAGCCCAAGAAGGTTCATTTTCTTTGGCATGTTTCCAAAGCACGAAGTCAAAAGGATGTTTCTTTTCTACTTCTACATCAACACGTTCAGAAGCACCAGCCTGCATGTCGTCAAGTTTACGACCCGAAAGACGACCATATTTGGCAAACTTTTCAACTTCAAAATAAACATCGCCATTTGCAGATGGATATGCTGTACCTTTGTTAACCAAGTTACCAATCATATTCTGCATTTGATCGATATAGTCTGTTGCACGTGGTGCTTCATCAGGTGCTGCACAACCTAAATTGGCAGCATCTTCGTTCATGGCCTTGATAAAGCGATTGGTTAAAGCAGTAATGCTTTCGCCATTTTCATTGGCACGAGCAATGATTTTGTCGTCAATATCGGTAATGTTGCGAACGTATTTAACGTTCCAGCCCTGACTGCGCAGGAAACGGATAATGTAGTCGAATGCAACCATAACTCGAGCATGACCAATATGACAGTAGTCATACACGGTCATTCCACAGACATACATGTCGATATGTCCTTCTTTACGAGGTACGAATTCTACTTTTTTACGTTGCTCTGAGTTATATAGAACAAAAGGTTGCATAGGTCTTCAAATTGTTTCTACCAAAAGATGGCTCATCTTAACCTAAGCATTTTTATTCATAAAGTTAAAACCCAAAAAAGCAGATATTTTTTAATGCTTGATGTCTTTGCGTTGCTAAAAATAGCGTAGAAGGCTCATTGGATTCGGTCTGAATCTCATTCGAGTGCTGAATTCAATTTATCTGTCCGGAAGATAAAAATGAAGAAATGCATCTTTTCTGCATAATTCATGAATTCTTATACATTTGGAAACGTGCTATTTGCATAGATATGATAAAATTGTGAAAATTTTTTATTTTGAAAGTGAGAGCGCACCTCTCACGGCTTAAGGTATAACAACTTTGAATCCACCAAATATGCCGAATCAAGTCGATTTTCAGAAAGTCGCATTAGAAACTTTGCGTATTGAAGAGCATGCTTTACAAGTATTAGCGACTCAAATAGATGATCGTTTTAGCCAAGCCTGCGAAATCATTTTACAGTGCAAAGGGCGTTTAGTGATTACTGGTATGGGTAAATCGGGTCATATCGGTCGTAAAATGGCCGCTACGTTTGCCTCGACCGGTACGCCATCTTTCTTCATGCATCCGGGTGAAGCGGGGCATGGTGATTTGGGCATGTTGGTTAAAGGTGATGTGCTCATTGCAATTTCAAACTCAGGTAAGAGTGATGAAATTATGATGCTCATGCCGTTGATCAAACATTTGGGCATTCCTCTAATTACCATGAGTGGCGACAATAAAGGCCCAATGCCACAAAATGCTGATGTCGCATTGACCTTGGGTAATATTCAAGAAGCATGCCCTTTGGGTCTAGCGCCGACTTCAAGTACCACTGCAACATTAGCCTTAGGTGATGCCCTTGCAGTTGCATTATTGGATGCACGTGGCTTTACCTCAGATGATTTCGCACGTTCTCATCCTGCTGGAGCGTTGGGTAAGCGTTTGTTATTGCATGTAAAACATCTTATGCATACAGGTGAAGACTTACCCAAAGTGTCGCCAGAGACACCAATGAATAAAGTCCTGTACGAAATTTCAAATAAACGTTTGGGTCTCACCACGATCGTCGATGAAAACGATACCTTATTGGGCATTTTTACCGATGGTGATTTACGTCGTTTGATTGATAAACAGCAAGGCTTTGATGTGAATATGAAAGTCTCAGAAGTGATGATTAAAAATCCTTTGACGATTTCACAAGAAGAACGTGCGGTACATGCTTTAGAACGTATGAACGAAAAGAAAATTACACAATTTGTAGTTGTTGATGATGCCAATAAAGTGATTGGGATTATCAGCATGCATGATCTGATTCAGGCTGGGGTAAATTAAGAAAATGGCATCGTATGTATTGCTAGAACAAGCGCGTCACATAGAAGCACTGGTACTGGATGTAGATGGAATTTTAAGTGATGGATTTGTAACGTTGACCAATAGTGGCGATGAAATCAAATCTTTTGATATTCGTGATGGCTTGGGCATGAAGTTAGTGCAAAAAGCGGGTATCAAAGTCATCATTATTACCGGCCGTAAAAGTAATATTGTTGAAAAACGCATGTCTGACTTAGGTGTCGATTTGGTCTTTCAAGGACGTGAAGACAAAGGTGTTGCCTTGACTGAAGCCTGTGCACAGTTTGGTATTGATCCTTCAGATTGCCTATATATGGGTGATGATTGGCCGGATCTTTCAGCCTTTGCTATTGCAGGGATGAAAGTGACCGTACCGAATGGACATTTAGAAGTACGTCGCCGTGCAGATCTTGTTACGCAGGCGATGGGTGGACGTGGTGCTGTTCGTGAAATCTGCGATATGCTTTTAGTTTCTAAAGGTGTATACCAGGAACTACTTGAAAAATATGCAAGTGCACCTTATTAATAAATTGATGCAGTCATTGGATTGAATCTCCGCTTATGGATACTAAAGTTTTATACGTGACAGCTGTGGTCATTGCTGCAGTAAGCGGTGGTTTTTATTATTTCGGTGGAAAGGGTAATAAGCTTCAGGCGGACTCTTCGAAAAGTATGACTTACTCAGCTGAAAACATTAACCTGACGCAGACTGATGAGCAGGGAAAATTGCATATTCGTGCGCAAGTCGATCGACTTGAGCAGGATTTGCAAAAGCAAACGTCTCATTTGGTCAATCTGAAAGCATCGACCTATCAAGATGGTGCTGTCGATGCCACGTTTTTTGCCAAACAAGCCAATGGTATGGACGATAACCAAAAAGTCGTGCTGAGTGACAATGTGGTTGCAACGAAATTGATGCGTGAAGGGCAAATGGAGTTTCGTACTGAGGAACTAACTGCTTTTCCAAAACAGCGTGAAATAGAAACGGACAAGACTGTAACGGTGATTTCACCACAAGCCGAATTTGTCAGCCAAGGTTTAAAAGCAAATTTAAACGGCGGTCAATACGAATTTTTTAATATTCGAGGAAAGTATGAACCATAATTTTAATCGAAAAACTGCAAAAACTTTCCTAAAACGTACAGCGCTACTCGGTTCACTGGCGTTATGTTCAGTTGCAGCTTTTGCTTTGCCTTCAGACCGTAATCAACCGATTTCATTGGTTGCCGATCGTGCAACATTTAATGAAAAAACTGGGATTACGACGTATACCGGTAATGTCATCATTGAACAGGGTTCGATGAAGCTTCAGGCAAACTCAATCGTTGCGAACTTAAACAGCAAAAAAGAGATCAGTACGATTACAGCAACGGGTGGGCCAGCACATTTCCAACAAAAAACTGACCCTGCCAAAGGCTATGCGAAAGGCCAAGCACAGAAAATCGTCTACAATGCTGAAACAGGTATTATCACCATGACGGGTGGTGCTTTGTTGCAACAAGATGGTGCAAGTATTCGTGGTAATAGCTTGAAATACAGTATGAATAAAGGCGATATCGTTGCTGAAGGTACGCCAAATAAATCTGGATCTTCTTCAGGTCGTGTACAAATCGTGATTCCGCCGTCAAGCACTAAGTCCTTCCCAGGAGCACGTGATTAATGGAGCAGACCTCGCAAGTTCAAACTTTATGTATTAAGCATTTAGCCAAAAACTACAGTAAGCGTTGGGTGGTAAAGGATGTGTCCTTTAGCATGCAAAGTGGTCAAATTGTGGGTTTACTTGGTCCAAATGGTGCAGGTAAAACCACAAGCTTCTATATGGTTGTTGGCTTAGTTCGTATGGATAAAGGTGAGATTCATTTAGATGATCTTGATTTGTCTGACTTGGCAATGCATGAGCGCGCACGTAAAGGT
Organism: Acinetobacter sp. YH12039; assembly: GCF_013420015.1. Taxonomy (NCBI): domain Bacteria; kingdom Pseudomonadati; phylum Pseudomonadota; class Gammaproteobacteria; order Moraxellales; family Moraxellaceae; genus Acinetobacter; species Acinetobacter sp. YH12039. The sequence continues at coordinate 163,987 of NZ_VOZA01000002.1, forward strand.
ATTGGTTATCTACCTCAAGAAGCATCTATTTTTAGAAAATTAACCATTTCTGAAAATATCATGTCGATTTTAGAAACCCGTAAAGATCTAAATAAGCAACAACGTCAGCAACGTTTAACGGAATTGCTTGCTGACTTTAAAATCACACACATCAAAGATTCTCTTGGTATGAGTGTGTCGGGTGGTGAGCGACGCCGTGCGGAAATCGCGCGCGCGTTAGCTGCAGACCCTAAATTTATGTTGCTAGATGAACCTTTTGCAGGGGTCGATCCTATTTCAGTGGGTGATATTAAAGACATTATCCGAACATTGAAAGATCGTGGTATTGGCGTATTAATTACAGATCATAATGTGCGTGAAACCCTTACGATTTGTGAGCATGCTTATATCGTGAGCGAAGGTTCAGTGATTGCAGAAGGTACTCCAGAAGAAGTCCTTGCAGATGAAACGGTACGTAAAGTTTATCTTGGTGATGATTTTATCGTTTAATTGAATAATATAAGAAATTTCCCGTTGAATGGCGCTAGTTTCATTCAGCGGGTTTATGTTATTGTCTGAAATGACAAAAACTGAGCGATTAATCTAAAAAATTAACAAGAATTCAGTATACTTTAAACTAAAAATACGACCTGCAAAAATCATGCGATTACGAAAGATGAATGGTCCAGAAGTTGGGCGTCCGCGTAAAAATAAGTGTAATTTCTTTTGTATATTATTATTACCCTTTTCCATTGGTTCAGTGTATGCAGCAGATACTAGCACTGCACAAAGTACCATTCAAAAGACATTAGATAAGATTTTTTTACCTAATAAGCCTAAACCTTCTGCCGAAAAAATTAACATCACCGAACTCAGTAAATATAATTTAGATACCTCACGTGTCCAAGAAATGCCAGCCGTTGCTTATGGTCGAACACAACAAGGCAGCTATAATCCAAACACAGTAGCGAAGAATCTAAGTTTTATTGATGCGATACATATCGCCGTCCAAAGACGTCCAGAAATCACACAAAGTATTGCTACAGTCGCATCGCAAAACGCTAATATTGACCTAGCGAATGCTGCATATTATCCCCAAATTTCAGGTGGATTGAGCACTGCAGATCTGACTAAAGGCGAGCGTGGACGTCAGTTGGTATCTTTAAATGCGACGCAGATGTTATATGACTTTGGTAAAACCAAAAGTGCTGTCGGTATCGAAGAAGCAAAAATGTTACAAGAGCAGGCTAATGTACTTGTAAATTTAGATGAAGTTTCTTTTGATGTTGCAAATGCCATTATCAACATTAAACGATATCAAGAAGTTGCTAAAATTGCGCAGCAGCAAATTGCCGGTGTGAGTCGGATTGCTGAGATTGCTAATTTACGTGCAACCGCAGGGATCAGTAGTCAAGCAGACCCTATTCAAGCCAAGTCAAATTTAGAAGCTGCGGAATCAAATTTAATTGTGCAAGAAACTCAACTTCGACAGTACCAACAGCGACTTCGTACCTTGTTAGGTTTTGATGTAAGTCAGATCAATTGGGTGATACCCGATCGGATCTTAACTGCAGCGGCTTTATATGAGGATCCGGACTTCAAGATGATTCCGAGCATGATGAAAGCACAGGCTGGAGTTCAAGTTGCCAAACTGCAAAAGCAACAGTCAAAATTAAGTGCTTATCCAACCCTCAATGTCAAAGGCAGTCTGAGTCAGGCGGTGAATGGCCGTAATCCAAATAATGATGAAGATGATGGTTTATATAATTCAATCATGTTGGAAGCCACCAGTAATTTTTACCAAGGTGGTGCAATTGCAGCGCAAACACGTGCCGCAAGCTATGCAGAAGAAGCAGCAAAAGCACAAGTAAATACAGTGTATTTGGATGTGATTGATCAAGTCCGAATGATTCGTGAACAAATCGAAAATAAAAAGCGTCAAATGTCGATATTGGTGCAGCGCCGTGAAACAACGGTAAGAACCAAAGAGCTGTATCAAGAACAATATAAATTAGGCACTCGAACGGTTGTCGATCTACTGAATGCAGAGCAAGCCATACATAGTGCCGCACAAGAAATTGTGACATCGCAATATGATATCTACTCAGCACTTGCACAGTACATCCAAGTGACAGGGCGTTCACGAAATATCTATGAACTTAATAATATATCTATTCAGGGGTTTGAAGTTCAGCCATGAGTAATACAATAAATTATCAACCGTGGCTACAAGCGGTTCTGAATATTGCAAAGCATTATCGAATTGAACCCTCTGAAGAACGTATACGGTTGCAGTTGGATTGGGATCAACACAAAAATGCCGATGAACTGGTCGCAGTTATGGCACGCCAAATTGGATTAAGTGTTCGTAAAAACAAATACGACATAAATCTGCTCAATCCATGGCGCTTACCTGTATTGGTTGAGTTTATCAGTGGTGAAGTGGGTGTGGTAGAACGCATCGACGTAGACGGTAATGCCAGTGTCCAATTGAGCGGAGATGAAGGTTTATCTCAAGTCTTCTCTATTGAACGATTGAGCCATGGCGTTCGCAATATATATATTCTGCGTCCAGAGTCATCTGTACCCGATGCACGTGTTGATGAATACATCAAGCCGTTTGAAAAAAATTGGTTCTGGTCGATCGTTTTAAAAGACTGGAAACGCTACATCGACATTATGTTTGCTTCATTAATGGCAAATATCTTGGCCCTAGCCACCATTTTATTCTCAATGAATGTGTACGACCGTGTCATTCCATCTCAATCTGTGCCGACTTTATGGGTACTTGCGGGTGGGGTGTTAATTGCAGCGATATTTGAGTTTGCATTACGTGTTTCACGAATTTATTTGTCGGATATTATTGGTAAACGTGCCGATTTGAAAATTTCAGATCGTGTATTTGGTCATGCATTAAGAATTAAAAATAGCGAACGCTCAAAATCTACAGGTACTTTTATTTCACAGATTCGTGAATTAGAAGGGGTACGCGAAATGGTCACCTCGACGACTGTTACTGCGATTGCCGACTTACCGTTTTTCTTCTTGTTCCTGTTCATCTTCTGGTTAATTGGCGGCAATCTATTTTGGGTTATGCTGTTGGTGGTTCCTTTGATGATTATTCCAGGGATTTTGGCGCAAAAACCATTGGCTAAACTTGCACAAATGGGTATGCGCGAGTCTTCGATTCGTAATGCCTTATTGGTTGAATCTGTGCAAGGTATGGAGGATATCAAATTACTTCGTGCTGAATCACGTTTCCAAAACCAATGGAACCACATGAATGAAGTGTCTGCTGATGTCAGCATGCGTCAACGTAAAATTGTAGGCTTAATGTCGGCATGGACGCAAAAAATTCAGGGTCTAACGTTTGCAATTGTTGTACTTGTCGGCTGTTTTGCTGTGATGAAAGGTGAAATGACCACAGGTGCTTTGGTGGCTTGTTCGATTTTGTCCTCACGAATGTTAGCACCGATTTCTGCATTGGCAGGGGTATTAGGTCGTTTACAACAGGCAAAAGTGGCAAAAGCCGGTCTGGATGAGCTCATGAAGAAACCTGTCGATCAACCGGATTATTCTCACCTTATTCATCGACCATCAATTAATGGTCATTATGAACTCAATGGTGTGTCATTTAAGTATGGTGAAGATGATCCACGTCCGAGTCTTTTAATTCCAAAACTGGAAATTAAGGCCGGAGAAAAGATCGCAATTTTGGGTCGTAATGGTGCTGGTAAGTCGACGCTTCTTCAGTTGTTATCAGGTATGCAAACGCCTGTACAAGGCAAAGTTAAATTAGATGGGATTGAGCTGTCTTTAATCGACCCCGCAGATGTACGTCGTGATATGGGGCTATTGAACCAAAATGCACAGTTATTCTACGGTACGATTCGTGAAAACTTGACCTTGGGTGCTCCGTTGGCTACGGACGAACAATTGATTGAAGTACTGAAAATTACGGGTGCAATTCACTTTGTTCAAGAGAAAAAAGAAGGGCTAGACCATATTATTTTAGAAGGTGGTGTAGGCTTCTCTGGCGGTCAACGCCAAGCATTGCTGCTTGCACGCTTATTGATTCGTCAACCCAATATTCTATTGCTTGATGAACCTACAGCGGCCATTGATGACGTATCTGAAAAGCAGTTGATCGATCATTTAAAAGGTTATTTACAAAACCGAACTATGGTGGTGGCAACACACCGTCGTGCGGTACTTGAGTTGGTTGACCGCATTATTGTGGTGAACGAAGGTAAAATTGTCATGGATGGGCCTCGTGATCAAATTCTGAATCAGAATGCTCAGAAAAAAGTAGCTGGGGCTTAAATCATGAGTGAAAATAAACAAGAAATACAACGCTCGACCAAAGTCAGCTTTAAAGAGCCACCATTACCAAAATCGAGTTTAATCATTTGGATTATTACGATTGGTCTGGCTATTCTTTTAATCTGGGCTTGGTTATTCAAATTAGAGGAAGTCTCTACAGGTACAGGTAAAGTGATTCCATCTTCGAAAGAACAAATTGTTCAGTCGCTTGAGGGAGGGATTTTAACCAAATTGAATGTGAAGGAAGGTCAAATTGTTGAACAAGGTCAAGTCCTTGCACAACTCGATCCAACTCGTTTTGCATCAAATGTCGGTGAAACTGAGTCTTTACTTGTGGCATCTCGTGCAACAGCAGCGCGTTTACGTGCAGAAGTGAATGGTACGCCACTCAGTTTTCCTGAAGATGTTCAAAAGATTCCGGCCTTAGTGAATGAAGAGACTGCTTTATATCGTTCACGTCGTGCAAACTTGGAAGAATCAGTTGCAGGCTTAAAACAAGCTTTGGTATTGGTTCAACAAGAATTGGCCATGACTGAGCCGCTCGTTGCCAAAGGTGCAGCAAGTGAAGTTGAAGTGCTTCGTTTAAAGCGTTCAGCGAATGACTTACAAAATCAGTTAAACGATGTCCGTAACCAATATTTGGTGAAATCACGGGAAGAATTGTCGAAAGCCAATACGGATATTGAATCACAGCAACAAGTGGTGAAAGGCAAATCGGATACGTTGAGTCGTACGGTATTTAAATCTCCAGTACGTGGTGTGGTCAAAGAAATTGATGTGATGACATTGGGCGGTGTGATTCCGCAAAATGGTAAATTGATGACTATTGTACCCTTGGATGAACAGCTTTTGGTTGAAGCACGTATTTCACCGCGGGATATTGCTTTTATTCGTCCGGGTCAAGAAGCCTTAGTTAAAATTACGGCTTATGATTATTCGATCTATGGCGGCTTAAAAGGTAAAGTGACCGTCATTTCACCAGACACGTTACGTGATGAAGTGAAACAAGATCAGTTCTATTATCGTGTTTATATCCGTACAGATAGTGATAAATTAAGCAATAAAGAAGGTAAAAGTTTTAGTATTACACCGGGTATGGTGGCAACAGTTGATATCCGCACAGGCTCGAAAACTGTACTTGAATATTTAATCAAGCCATTCAATAAAGCCAAAGAAGCACTTCGCGAACGTTAATAACGCAGTGCCAATCAAGCCTCCAGTTTTGGAGGCTTTTTTGTGGATGTAAGTCTTTCAAAAAACGCTATAATGTCCTTTGATACAGGATCTAAAGACGTTATGCCATTTACACTCGCCGCACAGTTTGAATATGAAGAAGACATTAAAAAAAGTCGTTTTCAAGCCATCGCAGTTCCTGTGGAAAATGAACAAGCCGTTAAAGAATTTCTCGAAGCCAATAAGGATATCTCAACAACACATCAGTGTTGGGCATGGAAAATTGGACATACCGTACGTTTTAATGATGATGGTGAGCCTTCAGGCACAGCAGGTCGGCCCATTCTAGCAACCATAGAAGGGAATGACCTAACCAATGTTTTGGTCTTGGTTAATCGTTGGTATGGCGGAATTAAGCTCGGGACTGGGGGCTTGGTACGTGCCTATGGTGGCTGTGCCGGTCAATGCCTTTTACAAGCTGAAAAAATTGAACTCATTGAGAAGAAAAAAGTGCAATTTAGTTGTCAGTTTAATGAGTGGGCAATTTTCCAATATGAACTCAATCAGCAGCAAATTGAATTTCAGGAAGACTACACAGTGGAAGGTGTAAATGTACTTGCATCATTGCAAATTCATCAAATCCAACCACTGCAGTTAAAGATACAAGATGTAACTCGCGGACGTGAACAACTGCATATCGTCGAGGCTGATGAAGATGAATGAACAAGATCCATTATTGAAATATCGAGAGCAACATAAGCATCGTCTGAATTATATGCCTTGGTTGTATTGGTCACTTAAACCGAAAAATCGTGGTTGGGCCGAAGCTTGGCAACAGGAATATCAAGACTATCTCAAATCGATGGAAACCGTTGAAATTGGTGAAAACTGTTTTATATCGCCATTGGCTCATATTTTTGCCGAACCGGGACGTAAGATTGTTATTGGAGATAACAGCTTTATTGCGGCGGATTGCACTTTGCATGGCCCAATAGAAATAGGCAATGAAGTGGCGATCAATCATCACTGTATTTTAGATGGTGGGCGAGTGGGCATCAAAATTCACGATCAGGTTCGTATGGCGGCATATTGCCATTTATACGCTTTTGATCATGGAATGGATGTTAATCAACCCATTTATCAGCAGGCTGTACGATCACAAGGGATTGAGATAGAGCGTGATGTTTGGTTAGGGGCGCATGTTGGAATCAAGGATGGCATTCACATTGCTGAGCAGGCTGTGGTCGGTATGAACAGTATGGTGACGAAAAATGTTGAAGCGCGTGCAATCATTGCGGGAAATCCTGCAAAACTCATTCGATATCGTGAATAAATAATCGCCAAATAGGTCATAAATCGTTTTTATGCTTACACAAATGCATGCACAGTGAAACAGAGTTGTGATAAGTTAAAAATAACAAACAACATTTTATAGCCAAGCAATAATAAAACGAGGGCTAATCATGAAACGAGTTATCGCCTGTATCGACTCTTCTCCATGCATTAATGCACTAGCTGATGCTGCTGCTTGGGTTGCTAAACAAACTCACCGTGAGTTGGTTTTACTGCAAATACTTGATTACTATCCGGCAAGTTATCACTTAGGTGAAATCAGTGGAGTGATTGGGTTTGAAAGTAATGCTATGCTCTTGAAAGAACTCGCGGAGTTAGAACAAAAACAAAGTGATTTAGCGTTAGATTATAGTAATAACTTGCTCAAACACATTTCTGAAATGATCCAAGATAAGCATGGTATTCAAACCACCCATATTCAGGAAAAGGGCGACTTCTTAGAGCAAAGTTTTAATGTGTTGCAAGATGACGATATTGTTTTAATTGGTCGCGTGGGTGAACGTTCAGCAGAGCGCAATAAGCCGCTTGGTAGTAATGTTGAAAACTTTATACGTGGTGCAAGTTGTACAGTTATGACTGTAGGGCCAACGTTTAAACCACCGACTCGTTTTATTTTTGCCTATGAATATTCGCCTAAATGCGTTGAGTTAATGAAGCGTGTGGCACAAAGTGATCTACTCAAACTCTTACAATGTCATTTGGTTTATGTTGGAGATCACCCACAAATCTTGGATGATCCAAAAAATTATTTAACCAATGCCGGTCTCGATGTGGTGACAGAATACCGTTATGGCGATGTTTCGGAAAATATTCTGGACTATCAACAAGAGCATGGCATTCAGTTAATCGTACTTGGCGCTTTTAGCCACAGTAAAATCCATCAGTTCTTCTTGGGCAGTATCACCACCAGTATTTTCAGAAATTCGAGTGTTCCATTGTTGGTTGTAAAATAAGTTGAGCAAACGAACAGAGTTGATTTAAAAACAATCAGAGTTATCCTCATAAATTGTGGATAACTCTGTGTGCAGTGTTTATAAGTAATTGTTTTGAAAATAAAATACTGTATTGATTATTTTTTATACCTTTACTCAAGATGTCTAAAAAACACCTCGATTAAGATTATTTAACGATTGCAATTGCAAAACCATCATGACCTTTACAACCTACAGTTTGAAGTGCCGTGCAGGATAAAATTTTCGGATGATTTTGCATAGCTTTGAACATATCACGAATACCTTCAATGCTTGGTTTATGGTTTTCAGCATTCAGAATCTCACCTGCACGAATCACATTGTCTAAAACAATCACTGTACCTGAATGAGATAAATTTAAGCTTAATTCTAAATATTCAGGGTAGCTCTGTTTGTCTGCATCGACAAAAATAAAGTCAAAAGGTTCGGTATCTTCAGGAAGGGCACGTAAAATATCTGCCGCACGACCACATTTCAGTTCTATCGTTTGTGCAAGCTTTGCATTATCAATATTTTCTTGACCGAGGGCAGCATGTGTATCACGACCTTCAATGGTCAGAATGTAACCATCTTCAGGTAAGGCACGTGCTAACCACATGGTGCTATAGGCTGCAAAAGTTCCAAGTTCTAAAACGCGTTTACACTTGTTCATTTGGATTAACATTTGAAGCAGCATGCCTTGATTAGCCGCTACAGCAAGATGATCAGGAAAGCCACGTTCATCCGTATGTTGAAGTGTTTGGGTCAATATTGGATCTTCAGGAATTAAATGTGAATCGATGTAAGCATCAATGTCTGTCCACATTTGTTGCATGTTGTCGCACCTCGTGATTGATGCAAGCATTTTAAACCTTTCCACCAACATCGCAATTTATTGTTCTATATTTGAATATTTTATGTACAAAAAAGACCTCCGAAGAGGTCTTGATATGACGATGTAATGTTTTAGTAATTACACATTGATGAGCGACTTGAGTGATCAGGCCCCCAAGTACGGTAGCCTTGAGTATCAATATGAATTTGTCCGCTGGCATATAAACCTAATCCCATATTGAGACTCTGCCCGTGTTGTGACCAAAATTGGCATAAACGGAACTTGGTATTTTCAATATAACTGTAGTCTTCGGGCTGCGGGTACGCAGGTCCAATACGGAAATCAATCGCAGAGTTGTATAAGTGACGAGATGAACTTGCACCACCGGCACACTGGTTCAAAGGCAAATCACGATAAACCGATGTCACTTCAAAGTCCGTTAAGATATTGGCAGCTACTAAATATTTAAAGACACGTAAGGTTGCAATTTGGTTTTGCCATAATTCACGGTTAGGTACCATATATTCTGAGCGACCACATTTTTGCCAGTCACGTGCAGTACGCATCAACTCAAATGAAGGAATGATATTGCCTACACCATTTTTCTCTAAAAAGACTTCATAGTCTCGAACGCGACGTAAATTATCGACAGACGCGACCCACGAATTGTAGGCATAAGGCACCACTTTAGGCGGGGCTTGTCTGATGGTCGTCACTTTTTCTTGAGGTATGTAAATACGTTTACCGTCGGGAGTTGTAATAGTGTGACCTTGTTTTTGTGGTGTAGTTGTACAACCAATGAAAACAAGAGGGAATATTGCAACGGACAATAATCCCTTGAGTAAATGCTTCATTATAGAAATCAATTATTTATAAACTCGTTCTATTTTAATCCAATTTGATTGAGAAAATTTGAATAATTTGCAATGAAATGTGTGCTTTAAGTATAAAAAAAGATCAGCATGTGCTGATCTTTTCATGAAAGCGTAAAATTACTTTTCAAGATATTGTAATTTATCAGCTTTACCGTTCCACTCTTCACGGTCGGCAGGTTGATCACCAATTTGAGTGATGTTCGGCCATTTTTGAGAAAGTTCAGTATTAAGTTCGATAAATACTTCTTGACCTTCAGGTAACTCATCTTCAGAGAAAATCGCGTTAGCTGGACACTCAGGTTCACATAGCGCACAGTCGATACATTCATCTGGATTAATAACAAGGAAGTTTGGACCTTCATAGAAACAGTCAACAGGGCAAACTTCTACGCAGTCTTGATATTTACATTTAATACAGTTTTCAGTGACAACAAAGGTCATGGCGACAGCTACCTAAAAAATATGGTTCTAATAAACTAATGGTGTATTTTAGGCAAAAAATAGGGTAACTAACAATTCCTTTTATTGATAATTATTATATGCAGTGCTGTTAAAATCACTAAAAACTGAACAATTTATGTAAATTTCACAATGAATGAGAATCATACTCAAAAACTAATTAAATTACATCTGTTTATCGAACAATATTTTTATGTGCATTTTAAGCATGAAACATTTTAGAACATTAATTTTTTATCAATTTATTGCTGAATAGCCGCGGTAGTAGATAGCAAACATTCACTAATTTACGCGTTTGAATGGTGTCAATGCAAAGAACACCTTCATTGGTGTTCTTTGCATATCTCATCTATCGCTTCTGCTCAATTTAGATCTTAAGTAAATCCTTTAAAGCGTAAAGCTGTTGTAATGCTTCACGTGGACTTAAGTTATCGATATCAATATCTGCTAAGGCATCAAGTACGGGCGATGTTTTTTCAACTTCAACTACGCGTTCAATGACTTCAGGCTCTGCGAGTGCCGAGAATAGATCGGTTTGTACAGCCGTATTGAGTTGCTGTTTTTGCTGAGTTTCTAATATATGAAGGCGATTTTGCGCTTCTTTGATCACAGCTGCAGGAATACCTGCAAGCTTTGCCACCTGTAGACCATGACTTTGACTCGCTGGGCCTTGTTGAACTTTATGCAGTAAGATCAGGTTGCCATTTAGCTCACGAGCAGTCACATGATAGTTATCTATATTGGCGTCTTTGCCTAACTCGGTGAGCTCAAAATAATGCGTTGCAAATAGGCATAAACATTTAATGCGACGGGTGAGATCGAGCACACATGCCCACGCCAAAGATAAGCCATCATAGGTACTCGTACCACGTCCGACTTCATCCATCAGTACCAATGATTGATTGGTCGCATGATGTAGAATCTGTGAGGTTTCAGTCATTTCCACCATGAAGGTTGATTTGCCTGTAGACAAGTCGTCGGCAGATCCTATACGGGTAAATATCCGATCGATCGGCCCTAATACGGCAGATTGGGCAGGGACAAAGCTACCACAGTAGGCTAATAAGCTGATTAAGGCAGTTTGGCGCATAAAGGTCGATTTACCGCCCATATTTGGCCCTGTGATAATCGCCATGCGGTGATTAAAGTCCAAACTAGTATCATTTGGAGTAAATGCTGATTTGCTCAGAGATTCCACAACTGGGTGACGTCCGGCTTTGATTTTGATCCCAACTTCAGGGCTATATTCAGGACGTGACCAATTTCGTAATCGAGCTTGATGGGCAAAATTAGCCAGTAAATCAATTTGCGCTATAGCGGCGCTCATCATTTGTAAGTTGCCAATATCTGCACGTAACTCATCAAGTAATAGCTCAAAGAGCATTTTTTCGCGCGCTAATGCACGTGACTCACTCGAAAGCACCTTATCTTCAAACGATTTCAGCTCAGGGGTAATGTAGCGTTCCGCATTTTTTAGAGTTTGGCGGCGAATATAATGATCAGGTGCTTGCTCAGCCTGTGCTCGAGTCAGTTCAATATAGTAGCCACTGACACGGTTATAGCCAATTTTTAAGGTTGAAATTCCGGTTTGTTCACGCTCTTTGATTTCGAGATCAATGAGGAATTGTCCTGCATGGTCACGAATTTTACGCAGTTCATCGAGTTCAGTGTCGAAGCCCTCGGCAATCACATTACCATCACGTAAAAGCACCGGCGGGTTTTCTACGATGGCAGACATAAGACGCTCATGTAAGCCGTGAAAATCACCCATTTCATCATTTAACTGAGCGATCAGCTTAGATTGATGTGCCTGAATGATCGGTTCAAGTGCATGTCGAAGATAGGGAATTTGTGCACAAGTTTGACGTAACTGAACAAGGTCTCGTGGTCGAGCACTGCCGAGCGCTACACGAGATAGCACTCGTTCAATATCGCCAATTTCCTTGAGAACTAAGCGGATCGGAGACTCATGATAGCCTTGCAGCATCGCTTGTGAAGCATCTAAACGCGCATCCAATAAAGCGGTATCTCGTAAAGGCTGCATTAAGGTACGACTTAATAGACGGCCACCCATCGCAGTTTGGCAATCATTGATTAGTTGGAACAGGGAAGTACCATGTTCAAATAGGGGATCAATCAGTTCTAAGTTACGACGAGTGACGGGATCGAGCGCCACGAAATCACTACTTTGTTCGAGTTGAATGCTGCGGATATGTGGTAAAGCGGTTTTTTGAGTGACTTTTGCATAGTGAATCAAAGCCGCTGCGGCAGCTTTCGCCAAAGGTAAATGGTCAATACCAAAACCTGAAAGTGTGGCTACTGCAAATTGGTCACACAGCGTTTTTTGCGCGTTATTTAAATTGAAGTCGACATTTGGACGCTTGGTAACAGGGCAGTCTAATTGACGTTTAATTTGCTCGACAATATTCGGGTCAATGAGATCTTCATCAATCAAAATTTCGCTCGGCATTAAACGTGAAAGTTCGATTGCCAATTGTTCCAGTTGATAGTCCATTTGCTGAACTTTAAAAATACCTGCACTGAGGTCTAGTAAAGCAATCCCGATTTGATTTTGTTGTAAGCAGATCGCGACTAAATTGGAACTTTGATGAGAGGCAATCAGTGCATCGTCTGTTAATGTTCCCGGGGTAATGATACGAACAATGCCGCGCTCAACTGGCCCTTTGCCAGTTACTTCACCAATTTGTTCGCAGATCACCACCGTTTCACCTTTTTTTACAAGGCGGGCTAAATAGCCTTCAGCTGCGTGGTACGGGACGCCAGCCATGGGAATGGGCTCACCATTGGCTTTACCACGATGCGTCAGTGTAATTCCTAAGAGTTTTGCTGCTTTATGCGCATCTTCAAAAAAGAGCTCATAAAAATCACCCATCCGATAAAACATCAGTGAATGCGGATTTTGCATTTTGACTGACATGTACTGTTGCATCATCGGGGTCAGGGTTGAAAGGTCAACTTTGGAATTATCAGCTTGCATGAAACGAAATACCTTAAAATAAAAATTTGTGCGCTGCTAAACGAAAAACACTGTTTTGATGAAAATTGGATTTAGAAAAAGTCCTTATATTTATATTGTCTCTTCATTCAAAACCACAGGTGTACGTTAACAAATCGTGTTGCTGATTCTAGCAAAAAAAGTGACAGGAAAATGCCAGAAAAGGTTTGTCTGCATGTAAAAAAAGCAGTCAAAATATTATTTATAAACGCTAAAAAGTCTGTGTGTAAATTCAACAATGGATAAATTCACAAAGCGATAGACTGACTCAAACATCTAGCTGCGCTTCACCCTCAGCTAATCGATATTGGTTGCGACCGCTGCCTTTTGCAAGGTAAAGCGCTTGATCGGCAGCCAATATAAATTTTTGAATTTTATCAGGTTTAGATGGAATGATCGTTTCCGTACCGATGCTAATCTTCACAAATTTAGACATATGGCTGGCTGGATGTGGAAGTTCGAGTGATTAAATTCTGCGTAATAAATCGGCTGCCAAAGGTTCAATTTTCAGCTTCAGTTAACACCCTAAAGAAGAGTAAAAAACCTTCGCTGCCATAGTGTGCAGCTAACTCACCATTTCGATTGGTGATTTGAGACAAAACCTCAGTAATTTGTGTGAGGCAGATGTCACCCGCCTGATGACCTAAATGATCATTTTAATTTTAAAAAAATCGATATCGATCACCATGATGCTTAAAGGCTGTTGATGGCGTAGGGCATAATGCCATAGCTGTTCTAAAGCTCCTTATAACGGACGACGGTTTGCTAGCCCAGTCAGTGGGTCATGTTCTACCAACCCGCAACCATGGCAATATAAAAACGCATACCAACAAAGGCATAGATGATGACCACGGTATACATCATGGCAGCATGTAATAGCGCATCATTGTGATAATTACCAATCATGGTAATGATGATAAATGTGATCGCAACAGCGCACATCGAGCCTAAACAAGTATAAGCATCAAAATAACGGTTCAAACGCGGAACAAAAGATAAAACCCATGCACTCAGAATGATAATCCCCACCCAAATGTACAGAGAAATCCATAAAACTGCGTCATGACCCGCAGGAATCACTTGATAAATCCCCGAACATAACAGGGCATACAGGAAAAAAATAATGATCCCGCGAAAACGAAATTCTTTCGCCGCTTCATCACGGTAGAGCGGCTGATAAATGGATTCTAAATTTGGCGTAAAATAAACTTTATTTAATCGAGTTTTGATTAAACCCTCAATTTCATCCCGATGAAGTAACTTTGAGCCTTTTAATTTCATAATTCGATATGCTCATAAAAAATTTAGGATATGTGCACAACTTTTTTGTCTATATTTAACCCGTATTTATCTCTAATATAAGATTTGTATAAAATTTAACAAGTGATTTTGAGTTTTAAAATGATTAAAAAATAAAGGCTTATATAATAATTATGTGAATATTGGCATATTCAAGTAAATGCAGAAATGAAAAAAACCGATCCTGAGATCGGTTTTAAAATATGTAGATCAAATTAAATGCTGTATTGGATTATGGTTTATAGAGGCCAAGTTCAATCAAATGCAAACGTAATATACGGCGTAGTTCGAGTACAGCTTCTGGGGTTTCTTGAATTGAATGACCACCTTTAATGATCTTTTCTGAAACAGCACCCTCTAAATGCGCACTGGTGTATGGCACGACATCATCTGAGATTACATTTTTATCTTGGCTGTTGGTGTTATTTCCCATAATTGAGTGAAACTTCAAACCTATACGTGGCTGAATATCTTCAGTGAGCGCAATAAATTTGGATTGGTGGCTTAAGTCACTTGGTCCATTTTGGATTAAGCCGTGGTCGATTTCACGGAATAAATCTTTCAGGTCTTCTTCCTGAGTTAACACATCACCCATGGCTGATAAGAAAGCGCCCGGAAGTTTAATGATTTTTCGAGCAGCTTTGGTAAACCAACGATCTGCGTATTCAGTACCACGATGCGGTGCAGCCAAGAAAATCGCACGGCTGAAATTTGGAATATCGTCAATTACCATACGCTGCTTCACGACTGGAATATTGCGGTACTGATTTAATTGACGTGAGTTCATCATTTTCAAAGCAGATTGTGTGGTATCGGCTTGGCTAACCAGTAGTCGTGCAATAATTCCGCCCATACTATGACCAACTAAAACCGCATCTTTTTTAGCTGCAGCATTGGCGTCGACTTTATTAAAAGTTTGAGTCAATATGGAATAAATTTGGAAGCGGCTTTCAATAATCGGCATGTTGGTTGAATAGAACACTTGCCACACTTGATAATGCTCACGTAGCACAGAATCGCCCATAATATCGTTAGTCAGACGAATCCATGCTTCAGGGCTACTAGCAAGACCATGTACCAAAACGATGACTTTTTTGTCAGGATTATATGGTTCAAGCATGTATAAATGTGGCATCGTGAGTTTTTCATCACGGTCAATCAGGGATAAATACGCTGCCTTGCCCAAGTTGTTTTGTGCTAACCAAAGACCATAAGGTGCAGAAAAATTGGCTGCAAGGGCATAGTTTTTATTGGCAATATTGACCTGTTCATATTTGTACGGGTCGTAAGCCTTAATTTGAAACTCATGCTGATTTAAAATTTGATCAACTGAAGTTGTGGTGCTTACAGGTTCCGCTGTTAAGGTTGCAGCTAAATAGCGCGCTTGATGGATATTAGGGTTTGAACCAGACGGATATTTAAAATCTATTGGGTTGATAATGTATTTGGCTTTGCCTGTTTCAACTATATGTTCTTCGGGTAAAACCACAAGGAATTCGGAACCAAAACCATCTCGGCGGGTAATTGAACGTAAACCTGAGAAGTTGAGGTTATAGGTTGACATCAATTGTTCAATTTTACGATTTTTGAGTTCTGGGTAATGGCTGAAGTCAATATGATAGGTGGTTTGTCCGACTTTGATCTGTTGGGTGACTTCTTGCGGTTTATAACGTAGTGCATAGCTGCTAACCAGTTTAGCAATCCCTTGATTATAGAAATCTCGGATTTGAACTTGGCGGTTATCAAAAATACGGTCAGCAGGCGCACGTTTGGTTTTAAACATATAGGCGTAGCTATAGCGAATACTTTTATCCAGTAGCGTCAGCTGTTGATCTAAACATTTGTTATAAGTGTCTTGTTCAATTTTTTGTTTTTCTTCTGATTTGTGGCTACTGAGAAGACCTAATTTACAGGCTGAAGAAGACTCATATTCAATGGCTTTTGCTAAATATAATTCACTTGCCGTAGACAATAATTGTTCATCTTGAATTTGAGGGATCTGTTGTAGTTCATCAACACAGGCTTTCGGGTCTTCTATACACGCTTTGGCTTCACGACCTGTCATCGACAAGACATTTAAACTGGCTTCGCTGAGTTTGTTTCGAGAAATAATACTTTCACGTTCATTGGCAATAGAAACGTTGAGTTTTTGGTTTTTGACACTGACGACCTGACATCCACTCAGTACGCTGGTACTCATGATTCCAAGGAGCAGTATTGTTTTAGTATTTAGCTGCATAAAGGGGTCGCACATTGGGTTGAATATTTTCAAATCATACGATAATTGTCAGGATTTTCAATTCGCCTTAAATGAAAAAAGACCGTTAAAACGGTCTTTTTTCAAAAGAATTTTCTAAATCGTTACAATTAAGATGTAGCTTTAGGTGGATTTAGAACTTGCCAAACATTCCAACGGCCTTGCTTTTCAATTTCTTGAATTAAACGATCAGCAACTTCTGCTTCTTGTGGATATTTAACTTTATAGTTCTTTAAAACCTGAATGGCGTTCTTTTTTTGTTCCATTGCAATGTAGTTATTTGCTGCAGAAAGATACGCTTCTTGAACACCGGCTTTCATTGCTTTGTCTAAGTATGGAATCGCTTCACGTTGACCACCACCTTCAGATAAACCAAAACCGAACCAGAAGTTTGCTTCTGCATCATTTTGGTTGATTTTTAAAATACGTTGTGCGTAAGTTAATGATTTAGTTGTGTACACAGAACCTAAGTCGAGGTTACGTGCCATCACACTGGCTTTAAATGCACGAACTAAAACATCAAAAGAAGCGTTGTCTTTAGATGCAAGGGTATCTAATTTTTGCGTCACTTCTTTAAGTTTAAGTTCAAACCCTTTACGTTCTTGGCGTTGAACAAAACGAGGTGGATAGTGACGTGCTTTACCTTCAACGAGCTGTAAGAAATCATCAATTTCAGTAATGTCGATTTCATTATCACCCGCTAAAGCAGCAAATTTCATTGAACGTACTTTGCTGTCTACAATTGGAATAATCAGACGGTTTTCTTCAAGTGTCAGTTGTTTAGATGGGTCGGTCGGGCTAGTTACCACCATCTTAGTCACAGGCTGTGCTGCAGCTTTTTGTAAATTTAATTCAAAAGGAGGTGGTGCATCGTAGTTAAATGGGTTGAGTGCGTAGAACGGTGGAGTCAGTTCAGGCTCTACAAAAATCATGGCATCTTTAGGAGCATTATTTTTAGTTGGGGCGCTTCCACAAGCGGCAAGGGTTAAAGCAATACAAGCAACTGCCAAGGGCTTAAGCGTCATATGATTCATCCATTAATTTATTTTATACAAAAAAGCATGTTGGTCAGTCTAAAAAAACTCTGAACAACATGCAAGTTAAAGGCAACTTATTATGATTGCTTTTGGTTAAGCTTTAGATTGATTACTTTGAGCTTCGCATTCGCGGCGCACATCTTCAATGATTTTAAGTTCTTCCTGACTAAAAGGTTGTTCATTAAGCTGTTGCTTTTTGAACGTTGGGTCAAGGAGAGACAAACGCTGACACAAATTATTCATACGTTTTTCATTGTGCTGAATACGATCTAACAATACACGCATACCTTCTAACATCGGGTCAGTTTGGTCTTGGGTTGCAGCATAAGGCTGAAAACCAATACTTTCTGCATAATCGCGACGACGGCTTTCAGCTTCATCTTTTGGCTTATCTTTCGTGATAAAGCGTGCTGGATTACCTACAGCGGTAGTATCCGCAGGAACTTCTTTGGTCACCACGGCATTTGAGCCGACTTTGGCATTTTTACCTACCGTAAATGGGCCTAAGATCTTTGCACCAGCGCCAACCACTACGCCATCTTCCAAGGTGGGGTGACGTTTGCCTTTATTCCAAGTTGTGCCCCCTAAGGTCACACCATGGTAAAGGGTGACATCATCACCAATTTCAGCTGTTTCACCAATCACCACACCCATACCGTGGTCAATGAAGAAACGACGACCGATTTTCGCACCCGGATGAATCTCAATGCCTGTGGCAAAGCGGCTAAAAGAAGACAATAAGCGAGCTGAGCCTTTACACTCTTTTTTCCAAAGTTCATGTGCCATACGATGCATGATCAAGGCATGAATTCCTGGATAAGTCGTTAAGACTTCGAGCGTATTTCGTGCAGCAGGATCGCGCGCGAATACAGCCTGTATATCTTCTTTAAGCTGCTTAAGCATTAGATTGATCCTCATTGTCTGTAGATTTTTTCCATGTTCCGTTATTTAAAGCCTGTACTCGGCTAAAGATGCCACGTAATAAGTGGTATTCCATACGATCTAATTGTATACGTCCAAATAAGCGACGCAAGCGTAAAGGTAATAATCTTGGATTTTTTGGATCCATAAATTCAATCTCTGCCAGCATTTTTTCAATATGCGGGTAGAACTGTTCCATCATTTCATGGGTCACTAACGGTTCATCCCATTCCATATCAATGTCATCTGTCACATGCATATTGGCATCAGGATTTGCCGTTAACTCAGTATGTGCAAGGGCAGCCATACGCATTTCATAGCAAATGACTTGAATCGCTTGGGCAACGTTTAAGACGCCATATTCAGTATTTACTGGAATAGTGACGTGGTAGTTGGCCATTGCCAATTCTTCATTGGTCAAACCACGGTCTTCACGGCCAAACACCACGGCAATTTCTTGTTGTTGTTCACAGACCGCTTTGAGAGACATTTCAGCAGCAGGGCGAGCATCAAGCAGTGGCCATGGGATGGTACGACTACGCGCACTGGTACCAAAGACAATATGACAATCTTTAATGGCATCTTCTAATGATTCAACGATTTCAATTTGATCAATTAAATCGACAGCACCGGCAGCCAAGGCATTAATGTCTGGATGCGGGTAAGTCTTAGGTGCAACTAAGACCAGCTTTGAAAGTCCCATGGTTTTCATGGCACGTAATGCACTACCAATATTTGCGGGTAATGTTGTATTCACCATGACAATACGCACATGGGAGAGATGTGCTGAAACCGCAGCATTGTCAGTTTGATTCATGATATTTCCAATATGTTTATTTAAAAAAGCAGTTCAAACAGCGTTTAAACTTTAAGAAAATTGATTGGCTTCTGCTTGGTATAAATCCATGGCATCATCCATGCTCATCCCATCTGGCGGTGGCGGAACCTGCGCAGGAATAGAGGCTTGTTCATAACTTACTGCTTTGGCAGCTTTGGATTTGACATGATATTCGACATGCAAAGATTCTTTACCGAAGTAGTCACGCAGCTTAGACAGTAATTCATCTAGTGGGGCAACTTTCCAGTTTAAGCCCAAATGAATGTCGGCCGTCGCATATGGATAGTCAATATATAACTGCACAGGGATATGCGTACACATATCGACATTGCAGAAAGGCAGTAAAATATCTTGGATGTCGCGTGATAGCGTTTTACTAAAATGTTCAGGTGTTAATTTAATTTGAATGGCATTGGCACGTTTTTGACGGATTTCATTCAAACTGAAGGCTTTAGTTAAGCGACCCATAGGGCGGTCAAAACCTTCACGTTCGTAAATTTCACCTTCAATGACCACCACTTTTTCGTTTTGAATCACATCTTTGAAGCGGTTAAAACGTTCGTGATTCGCAGACACTTCAATACGTGCAGTACCATCATCGAGCGTCACCATCATACGGTTCGGGAAGTTGGCAACATCGACGACGAGGCCTGCAAATACTGTAGTGACACCACGTCGTGTAGGCGTAAGCTCATTAATGCGCTGTGAAATAAAGGCTTTTAGCTCCGATCGATACACATCGATCGGATGACCTGTTAGATAAAGCCCAAGAGTATCTTTTTCACCTTTAAGCCGAACTTCATCTGACCACGGTTTAACAGGTTTAGAAGGTTTACGCTGAACTTCTTCAACTTCACCAAATAAATCCATCATCCCTGTTTCGCGGTTTGTACGGGCTTGGTCAGCCGCTTGTACAGCTTCTGGCAATTGCGCCATCAAGTCAGCGCGTTCTAATCCTAAACAATCCAATGCGCCACCACGAATCAATGCTTCAAGCGTGCGCTTATTGATTTTTTTTAGGTCAATACGATGGCAGAAGTCAAACAGATCTTTATATGGGCCATCTTGGATACGTGAGTCAATCACAGACTGCATGGCAGCTTCACCGACACCCTTGATCGCACCTAAACCATAGACGATGGTTTTTGGATCGCTGGCATGGAAATTATATAAAGACATATTGACCGAAGGTGGCAAGACTTCAAGACCATTAATACGACAGTCATCGATCAAGAACACCACGTTATCGGTATTCTGCATTTCCGAGGTCATCACTGCTGACATAAATTCAGCAGGGAAATGTGCTTTTAACCAAGCGGTTTGATATGCAACAAGGGCGTAGGCTGCGGCATGGGATTTGTTAAAACCATAGCCTGCGAATTTTTCCATATAATCGAAGATATGGTTGGCCGTATCTGCATCAATACCTTTGGTTGCAGCACCTTCAGTAAAGATCTGACGGTGCTTAATCATTTCTTCGACTTTCTTTTTACCCATGGCACGACGAAGTAAATCCGCGCCACCCAAGCTATAGCCAGCACAGAACTGCGCTGCCTGCATTACCTGTTCCTGATACACCATAATGCCGTATGTCGGTTCAAGGACACTTTCTAGTAATGGATGTAAGTATTCAAACTCGCCACCATGCATACGGTAAATAAAGTCTGGAATCAGGTCCATCGGGCCTGGACGGTATAAAGACACGAAAGCAATAATTTCTTCGAACTTACTTGGACGTGCCTCTTTCAGCATTTTTTTCATGCCGACGGATTCAAACTGGAAGACTGCTGTGGTGTTTGCATCTGCGAACACAGCATAGGCAGGTTTGTCATCCAAAGGAATTAAGGAAATATCGACAGGTGTAGTGATATCTGGACGGGCATTAATGTGCTTAATGGCATCTTCGATTACCGTTAAGTTACGTAAGCCCAAGAAGTCGAATTTAACTAGACCTGCAGCTTCCACATCGTCTTTATCGAATTGGGCTACACGGTTAGTTCCATCTGCATCACATAGGACAGCCGAATAGTCAGTTAACTTAGTTGGTGCAATAACCACACCACCGGCATGTTTACCTGTATTACGGGTAATGCCTTCAAGTTTGAGTGCCATTTCCCAAATTTCGGCTGCATCGTCGTTATCAGGATTTGATGGGTTGGTGACAATATCTTTGAGCTGTGGTTCGGCCTCAATCGATTCTTCCAAACTTAAACCTAAAGGCTTGGTTGGAATCATTTTAGAAATACGGTCAGCCAAACCATAAGATTTACCCAAGACACGGGCTACGTCACGAATTGCACCTTTTGCCGCCATGGTACCGAAAGTTGCAATCTGAGAGACCGCATCTCGACCATAAGTGCGTGCAACATAGTCAATAACACGGTCACGACCTGCAATACAGAAATCGACGTCAAAGTCGGGCATTGATACACGTTCAGGGTTTAAGAAACGTTCGAACAGTAGGTCATAACGTAGTGGGTCTAGGTCGGTAATTTTTAAACTATAGGCAACCAAGGAACCTGCACCCGAACCACGGCCTGGACCAACAGGCACGCCATTACCTTTAGACCATTGAATAAAGTCCATGACAATTAGGAAATAACCTGGGAATTGCATAGTCAGGATGATCCCGACTTCATAAGCCAAACGTTCATCATAAGGCTTACGAATTTCTGGCCAGTCGTCACCACGTTGTTCGACAGGGTACAAATGCGCTAAACGTTCTTCTAAACCTTCTTTTGATAAATGTTCAAAATAGGTGTCAATTGTATGACCTTCAGGAATTGGATAATCGGGAAGGTCATGGAAGCCTAAACGTAGTGACACATTACAGCGTCGTGCAATGTGATAGGTATTTTCTATAGCCGTTGGAATGTCTGCAAACAGCTCCGTCATTTCCTCGGCAGTTTTAAAATACTGTTCAGGGCTATAATTTTTAGGGCGACGATTGTCACCAAGGACATAACCATCGGCAATACAAACGCGTGCTTCATGTGCCTCGAAATCTTCTTTACGTATAAAATGCACATCGTTATGAGCAACCACACCAATGTTAAATTTCTTCGCAAGTTTTACTGCTTCGTGAATAAAGTCTTCTTCACCCGAGCGCTCAGTCCGTGTAATCGCTAGATAAACACGATTGCCAAATTTTTCGACCCATTCAGCTAACAGAGGTTCAGCTTTTTGCGGGTTGGAAGAGCAAAGCATTTTGCCGACATCACTTTGCATACCCAGTAAAACAATCAGGTCTTGGTGTTGATTTAAAATCCAATCTTTTTTTACGCAAGGAATATCAAGCTGTTGACCTGAAATATAACCTTCAGAAACCAACTCTGTTAGACTGCGCCAACCTTTATTGGTCATCGCTAGAAGAGTAGCTTTGTGCTCAGCATCATTCAAACGAAGGGTCGAACCAAAAATCGGTTTAATGCCTTTATCTAAGCACTTTTTATAGAATTTTACAGCAGCATGTAGATTTGAAAGGTCAGTAATGGCCAGAGCGGGCATTTCATCTGCAGCTGCAGCTTTTACAAGATCAGGTATACGTACAATAGATTCAGTAATGGAAAATTCTGTAAAAATACCAAGATGTACAAAGTGCATAGATGAGTCCCTGCGAAAACAGCTGCTGATTTTAGCATGCTCTGAGTTCAAACTTGCGTTTATTGCATGGCTTTATACAGATTTATAAATTCACTGTTTAATCAATAAACGCTGTATGATAATCACCATTTAGCAAGCAATACCTTGATTAACTAAAAAGCTATCAATTTGCTATTTTTAAAGTTGAAGAGTAGATTGCCAATATAGGGTAAATCATAGTTATGCGGCTCTTTCAGCACGCATTTTGCATGAGTCGGTGAGAGTAAAATCACATAAGCAATTTCATTGGGATTGGCTAATTTTGCACTTTTGGTAAAGTCTTTTACAAATTGTTGATAGTCATATTGGCTTATCAGATGTTTTGACCCAATTTGAATTTTATCGCGTATTTGAGTGGATTTATCCCATTCCATCCAAACATCCCCTTTGGTTTGTCCAAGTTGGGCGAAGCTGCTTTTATTTTTATAGAATGAATCATTTTTAACTTGAGGATTGTCCTCTGCATAAATTTCAAATTTTAGAAATTTACCTTTTGATGTGACATGAAATTCAGTATTGCCGGTACATTCTGAATATTCATATTTAAGCTTTACTGGATTTTTGCTGATTAATGCATTTGCTTTTGATGCAGGCAAGGGTAAGGCTAAGTCAACATCATTTACCTTAATACTAGTGACATAGTCATAATCAGCAATGGATGCAGATGCTGCTGAAGTGATCAATATCTCAGTTGTGAAAAAAGTTAAGCGGAAAATTTGTGCTGGCAGTGTAGTTTCCATGGGGAATATAAAATCCTGTTCTTTTGATGTTTTGTCGTAATTCAAGTTTTTGGAAACGTAATGTTGAGGGGCGAATTTTAAATTCTATTGTGTTGCTAATTTGCCGTCAAAGTAATTTAGGGTCAAAGAAATCTTGGTTTTAGTTCTGCATTAAAAACTAAATTTTAAACACTAAAAAGCCCTCCGAGGAGAGCTTAAATATATGAATTATGCAGGCTTAGCGCAGTTTCGATAACCAGTCCCCCAGACTTTGAACAATTTGTACCAAAATCAACAATACAATGACGGTCATGATGACCACGCTACTATCAAAACGTTGATAACCATAAGAAATGGCAAGATCACCGATACCGCCTGCACCTACTGCACCCGCCATGGCTGTTGCACCAATTAAGCTAATGGTTGCAGTCGTTAAGTTTAAAATTAAAGAGCTACGAGACTCTGGTAGGACAAATTTAGTAATGATTTGCAGCGGAGATGCACCCATCGCTTGAGCAGACTCAATGATGCCGTCATTCACTTCAAGCAACGAAGTTTCAATCAGACGACCAATGTAAGGACCAACATAGATTGTGAGAGGAACAATTGCAGCCCAAGTACCAATTGAAGTACCCACAATGACTTTGGTCAAAGGGATGACTGCAATCAGGAGGATAATAAATGGCAATGAACGCAGCGCATTCACTATCGGGTTCAAACCATGGTAGATGACACGGTTAGGCAAAATGCCTTGTGGACGTGAGACATATAAGATCACGGCCTGGATAAAACCCCAAATACAGCCGAAGAGCATGGCAAAGAACACCATGTGAAAAGTTTCTTGTAGGGCAGTGACGAACTGATCCATAGACAAAGAACTTTTCCAAAAGGGTGCTGTAATTTGAGTCAGCCATTGAACAATTAAATCTCTCATTGCTGAACTCCTGCTTGAGTGACTTCAACACCATGTTGTTCTAAGAACGCCACCGCTTGTTGAATCAATGCTGTATCACCTAATAGCTGAACGAACATTTGTCCAATCACCGCACCATTAATTTCAGTCATATTGGCAAACAAAATATTCAGGCTAATATCAAACTGTTTAATTACCGCCTGAATCACAGTTTCTTGTGCCGAACTGCCGAGGAATTTTAAACAATAAATACTGTTATGATTTTGATTTTCTAAATTATTTAAAATATTAACAGGGAGCTGTTGCTGTAATACAGTTTGAATAAAGTTTTTCGTTGTATTGTGTTTTGGCTGACTAAAAATCTCTAAAGTTGAGCCATGTTCGATGACTTTCCCTTGTTCCATTACCGCAACATAATCACAAACGGATTCAATCACATCCATTTCATGGGTGACCATGACAATGGTAATGCCTTGTTCTTGATTGATTTTCTTTAATAACGCCAATACCGATTTGGTGGTTTGCGGATCGAGAGCAGATGTTGCTTCATCACACAGTAAAATTTTAGGATGATTGGCAAGCGCACGGGCAATCCCGACACGTTGTTTTTGACCACCAGAGAGCTCATCTGGATAGGCATTTTTCTTATGTTTTAGGTCAATAAATTCGAGCAACTCTTCTAAACGTTTTTGGCGTTCAGCTTTAGCTACACCTAAAAGTTTAAGCGGCATTTCAATATTTTCTGCAACTGTTTTGGTTTGCAGTAAATTGAAGTGCTGGAAGATCATGCCAATATTGGTTCTTTCTTGACGAAGCTCTGCCGAATTTAAAGCAGTAAAGTCTTTATCATGAATAATAATTTGCCCTTCACTAGGACGTTCTAGCAAATTAATTAAACGGATTAAGGTACTTTTGCCTGCACCACTGTAGCCAATTAGACCGAAAATACAGCCATCTGGAATGTCCAGATTAATCTGATCCAGTGCTGTAACGGTTTGGCCTTTTAGCTCAAAATGCTTGGAGATATTTTTAAATTGGATCATAGCGTCAAAAAAGGGTTCAAAAATGAAAAAACAGGCAAAGTAAACTTTGCCTGTTTATTTGAAGAAATTATATTACTATTTTGCTTCAGTGAGGTAGCTAGTGGGTTTGTTTACATCAATTTTAGTACCACCAAAATGTTCATCGATGTAAGCTTTAACTGCTGGAGTGTGATAAAGCGCGCCTACTTTTTGTAGTACTGGGTCATTTTGACGGTCAGCAGCAACAGCAAGAATGTTCACGTTCATTTTTGTACTTTGATCGATTGGCTCATAGTAAACCGCATCTTTTAGTACGTTTAAACCACCTTCCATTGCAAGGGTATTACCCAAAACAATCGCATCAACTTCGTCTTTCACACGAACTGCCGTCGCCATTTGAATTGGCTTGATTACGATTTTCTTCGCATTTTCAGTGACGTCAGCAGGTGTGCCTTTTACATCGTCAAAATCAGCTTTAAGTTTGATTAAGCCAGCAGATTGAAGCAGTAATAATGCACGTGATTCGTTTGCACCATCATTTGGAATCGCAATGGTTGCACCTGTTTTAAACTCTTCAAGTTTTTTAACTTTGCTTGAATAGATACCCATGGGTTCTAAATAAGTTGTCGAAAGCGGTGCAATTTTATCTTTATTGTTGTCGTTAAACGCAACCATATAGGCATATGATTGGAATGCGTTAACATCAATTTCTTTATTCGCTACAGCAGTGTTCATAGACACATAGTCAGTGAAGTTTTTCACTTCAAGTTTAATGCCAGCTTCTTTGGTTTCAGGAAGCGAAGCAATGTAGCGCCAAATATCAGCATCCGAACCAGTCGAAGCCATAGTGACGGTTTGCACTTCTGCAGTGTCTTTTTGTTGTGCTGCGTCAGTTGCAGGAGCTTCTTGTTTACCACAGCCTGAAAGGCCAACAGATAAACCGAGAACTAATCCTAGGAGCTTTTTCATATATTCACCCGAGTAAATTTATAAAATTAATAAATTCACAAATCATATTATGGAGAGATTTACTTAAGTCTTTTATCAGACAGGCTGATAGATGCTTAATAATTTAAAATGCTACACAGACTTATACAATTAGATCTGAGTCTATTTCCAAATGGGAAAAGATAGCCATTGCAAGCTGCTGTAAACAAAAGATTTAATAAAGCAAATCTCTATATTTCGCTAGGCATCATATCAATTTTTTATTATTCAATATAGTGATTTAAAAAGTTATGCTTAGACCAAAAATGTAAATGGAATATGTTTAATTAAATAATTTAATAAGTAAAAACAATAGATTTCTTTCATAAGTCATTTTTCACTCAGCTCTAAGTTATAAATTCCAGCAATTAGATTGAATCTTAATGCTAGTCTTTTGCCTCGATTGCGATATCGCTCAGCAAGAATTTTGAAGGTTTTCAAACTGCCAAATACATGCTCAATTCCAATTCTTCTTTTATTGATTTCCTGATTATAGATTTTTAGTTCGGAATCCAGTTTACAGCGCTTCTTTGCTTTTAATGGCAACAAGCTATTTGGATACACTGTATAAATTCCCTGATAACCCTTATCCGCAAGGATAAATGCACCTGCAGGAATCTGATTCAAGTTACGTTTGAAGAGTTCGAAATCATGTACGGCACCACGACTCGTACATAAACTCAGGATTTTTTGAGTTTGATAATGAATGATGGCCTGTACTTTGAAAGTGTGGGTCTTTTTCTTGCCGCTATAGCTTTTCTTCTGTTTTTTTAGGCCTTTGGATTGGAATTTCTGTGGCATCCACGATCACAACATTCCAATCGATGCCTTCGCCCTCGGGTAAATCTTTGGGTAAATTAAAGAGATTGGACCGAATCAGGCAGTCTTCAACATGACGGACAATTCTTGAGGCTGTGGGCTCTGAAACCCCGTAGCTCGTCGCAACGTGAAATAAGGTTCGGTATTCCCGCCAATAGCTTAGACAGAGCAGAACCTGGTCTTCCAGGCTTAACTTGGGCGGTCTGCCTTTGGCAGGGACATGTTTCTTCAATTGCTCAACCATCAAATAGAAAGTTGACCATGAGATGCCTGTGTATCGCTTGAACTGAGGATCAGAAAGCTTGTTTGAATCGATGTATTTCATCCGCAGATTATGCACGAATGCTAAGAAATCCGGAGTGCAAATATTAACCAAAAAGAAGATCGTTTTTTGATTTATGAAAGAGATTAGGACTTACGCATTGACGGATTCAAAAAAGTATTAAAATACTTTATAAAGTATCTGTGATCAGACGAATTAAAAATGCTTCTACAGCAACTTGTACTCTACCCATTTATATGGGCTTTCTCATGAC